>DAOSCC010000130.1:0-6910 GCA_035361135.1 Clostridiales bacterium
AGAAAGGAACGCTGAAGGATGTCATCGTCGGCGCCGATGTGTTCATCGGCCTGTTTGTGGCGGGTGTGCTGACAAAGGATATGGTCAGGTCGATGGCAAAAGATCCGGTCATATTTGCCATGGCGAACCCGACGCCTGAAATAATGCCGGACGAAGCAATAGAAGCGGGTGCCAAAGTAATCGGCACCGGGCGCTCCGATTTCCCGAACCAGATAAACAATGTCCTTGCATTCCCGGGCATCTTCAGGGGAGCGCTCGATGTCAGGGCAAGGGATATAAATGACGAGATGAAGATCGCCGCCGCGCAGGCAATAGCAGGCCTGATTTCAGACGACGAACTGAATCCCGAATATGTCATACCTGCTCCCTTCGATCCCAGGGTGTCAAAGGCTGTGGCCAAAGCTGTCGCCGATGCGGCTATAAGGACAGGAGTCAATAGGATCGGCGGCAGGTAAAACCGGCAGTATTTGCAGCAAACAGACAAATTACTAAAGGACATACAGGACAATATGCACAAAGATATATTGGAAGACATATAAGAAGGATCCGCAATGAACATTTTACTGGTGATCATATATCTTGCCTTTATCAGCCTGGGGCTCCCTGATTCGCTTCTCGGGAGCGCCTGGCCTGCAATGAGGGCGGACCTTGGCGCGCCTGTTTCGACAGCCGGATGGCTCGCCATGACGATCAGTGTGTGTACGATCATATCAAGCTTATTCTCAAACAGGGTCATAACCAGGTTCAAAACAGGGAAGGTGACTGCGGTCAGCGTGGCCATGACTGCAGTCGCTTTATTTGGATTTGCCTTTGCGCCGTCGGTGTGGTCCATGTTCCTCATGGCCATTCCGCTGGGGCTTGGAGCCGGCAGCATCGACGCTGGACTGAACAATTACGTCGCGCTCCACTACGAATCAAGCCACATGAACTGGCTCCACAGTTTCTGGGGAATAGGCGCGACTGTCGGACCGATGATCATGGCATACCATATCGCGGCGCAGAATGGCTGGCGATATGGCTACCTTACCATTGCCGCCGTCCAGGCCGTACTGGTCGCCGTACTTTTCGCTTCGCTGAAACTGTGGAAAAACGGAGCCGACACAAGCAGTTCCGATGACGGGAGAGAGGCAAGATACATCTCAAACAGAGAAGCGTTAAGGCTCCCCAATGCAAAACTTGCGATGATCGGCTTTATATTCTTCAGCGCTACCGAGTCGACCACCGGCCTGTGGTGCAGCAGCTACCTTTCCGCATACCACGGGTTTTCCGCCGCCGACGCTGCGACAGTCGCTTCCTGTTTTTACGGCGGGATCACGGTCGGCAGACTTATATCAGGATTTGTATCGATGAAGGTAAAGAGCCCGCTCCTGATAAGATGGGGCCAGCTCATATGCGTTGCGGGAACTTTGCTTATCATTTTACCGCTGCCTGCCGCTTTTTCTGTAACAGGCATCGTACTGACGGGCCTGGGGACTTCTCCTGTTTTCCCCGGCATGATCCACGAAACTCCAAACAGGTTTGGCAAGGATGTGTCGCAGGCGATCGTGGGTCTTGAAATGGCGGTGGCATATATAGGAGGTACCGTCTCAGCGCCTTTGTTCGGCCAGCTTGCGTCGCTTGTCGGTATCAGGCTGTTCCCGTACTATATACTGGCTTGCGTCCTGGTTATGCTGATCGCATCGGAAATGCTGCAAAAAAGGATAGAGGACCGGGACAGGCAGGGACAATTGGCTAAAATCGAAGGATAGAGGAAGATACGAAAAAATGAAAAATGAATAAGGGGAAAGCCATCAGCGGCCTTCCCCTTCACTGTATCTGCTTTGTTACCTGTACCCGAGGAGGAAGCAAATACAGCTTTATACAGAGTCGCACGTAATGTGTTTTTGCTGCTGCATACCTGTGGTACGCTGAAGTAGTACTCGGTGCCGTCTGCAAGCTGTCTGGAAACATTAGCTGTTATCATTGTCAGTATGGACACTGCTGCATATGATCTGCCGTGATGATCCCAAAAAGTTTTCCGTACCTGATACTCCTCCCAACAGACACAATACCCGCTATTAATAGTATGGCATAACTGTTGTGCCAGTTGGTTACAATACAGTGAATTTTACTTAACAAGAATATTACAATTTTGTGGAGAGGGCGGCGAGCGGAGTGCAGGGCCCGGGTCATATCCCGGCCTTGCGGTAATAGGACGGCGAACAGCCTTTTATTTTCCTGAATATCCTGTTGAACGTGGTCAGACTGTTGAAGCCTGAATCCATGGCGATCTCCAGGATCGACCTTTCAGTGGATTTCAGCAGCTTTGCCGCCTGTTTCACCCTGTAAGTATTCAGATAGCTTAGGAAGCTCTGGCCGGTATACTCCTTGAAAAGCCTGGAGAAATAGTATTCACTGAAGCCTGCTGCCTGTGAGATGTCTTTCAGCGTGATCTGCAAAGGGTAGTTCCGCTCAATATATTCGAAAGCTTTATTGATCTGCTTCAGCCCGGCTACAGTCCTGCTCCTGGTGTTTTCGGCACCCGGACAGGAACCGGCCAGGCTTCTTGAAACAAGCACTATTATGTCAAATATCCTTGCGTTTATGGATAATGCATATGCATAGTCCTTTTTTTCGTATTCGCTGATGAGTTCCATAACGCATTTTTCTACCGATACTTTCAGCTGCGGGCAGGTGTCGTCGCCTATCTTCGTGATCTTTTCCATAAACGGCCTCACATCGTTGATGCCGCCGAAACCGTCAAGTGATGATATATCGAACTGGATGAAGTACCTTTTCCCGCTTTTGCTGCAAGAGGTGATCTCGTGTATCTCTCCTGCGGGTATCAGCAGCAGTTCGCCATCTTTAAGCGAATAATCCGCCCCTGCCACATTGATGCAGCAGATGCCCGCGGCATTATAGACAAGTTCGGCCGCATTGTGCCAGTGCATCGGATATTTGAACTCGTCCGTCGTATTTTCCACAAGGCGGAAAGGATAACGCTCGGTGAATATTTCCTTTTCATGAAGGCCTTCCAATTTCATAAGAACACCTCGATATCATATTATCAGATATCCGGGGGTGTCCGCAATGAGTCGGAAGGCGGCCGCCTTCAGGCTTACTTTAGCCCTGTTGGTCGGCCCTCGTAAGAAACGGGGACGGTTCCCGAGTCTTGCGGGAACCGTCCCCGTTCAATGCATCAATATTCCAGTTCCATACGTTCGCCGGTGACCTCGAAGGCGATTTTCTGCACCGGTGTGCCGATCAGACTGATTGACCTTGCATCCGGCTGGCTGCCGCCTATGAAAACCTCGAAGGTGCCGGGCTCCAGGATCGCTTTGCCTTCATAATCGATGAGAGCCATCTGCCTCGGTGTCAGCGTGAAGGTCACTTCCTTCTCGCAGCCGGGCTCAAGGTAAACCTTCCTGATCCCGTTGAGCGACCACCGAGGCACTTCGACACTTGCCTCGACATCTTTCAGGTAAAGCTGTACGGTCTCTTCAGATGCCATGGAGCCGATGTTTTTGACCCTGATGCTGCATGTGAAATCCTCGCCTGCATTGATGACCGTCTTTTCAGCCTTTATCGGGCTGTATTCAAATTTGGTATAGCTAAGGCCGTAGCCGAACGGATACAGTGCCTCGTTTTCCATATACCTGTATGTCCTGTTCTTCATAGAGTAATCGCGGAAATCGGGCAACTCCTCGGTAGTCCTGTAGAATGTCACCGGAAGCCTGGCTGACGGGCTGTACTCACCGAACAGCAGCGATGCGACCGCTTCGCCTCCGCGGCCTCCCGGATACCATGCCTGGACTATTGCGGGTATATGTTCGTCTGCCCATCTGACCGCAAGGGCGCTTCCTGACAGAAGTACAAGGACGATCGGTTTTCCGGCGGCATACACCTTTTCCAGCAGTTCCTGCTGCAGGCCGGGAAGCTCGAGATTCAACTTGTCGCCGCTGGCGAATTCGTTGCCCGTATCGCCCTCTTCGCCCTCGATGGTTGCATCCAGGCCGAGACACATGATGACAACGTCGGCCCTTTCCGCACATGCCAGGGCTTCGGCGAACCTGTCCCGCGGTTCTGCGAGATTGGAACTCCTGTCCCTGTAAAGGTGGCAGCCTTCAGAGTAATAGACCCGTACGTCGTCGCCCACTGCATTCCTGATGCCGTCAAGCACAGTAACATACCTGTCCGACGTCCCGAAATAATTGCCCTGCAGTGCATCCCTGCTGTCTGCGTTGGGACCTATGACTGCTATGGATTTCAGTTTCTTTTTATCGAGAGGCAGCAGGCTGCCTTCGTTTTTCAGCAGTACCAGCGTCTTTTTCGCAACTTCCACGGAGAAGTCGCTGTGCTCCTTGCAGCTGTTGACTTCGTAAGGCGTGTCGGAATACGGTACGTTTTTGGGATCGTCGAACATGCCGAGTTTCATGCGTGTTACAAACAGCCTTGTTACGGCGCGGTCTATTTCTTCTTCGGTGATCAGGCCTTCCTTGTGGGCTATCAGCAGGTTAATGAACAGGTTGCCGCAATTGAGGTCGCAGCCGCTCCTGACAGCCAGTGCGACAGACTCGGGAGCAGTCTTCGTTACCATATGGCCTTCATAGAAGTCCTTTATTGCCCAGCAGTCGGAAGTGACATGGCCTTTGAATCCCCATTCGTTGCGGAGTATGTCGGTAAGCAGCGTTTTGCTGCCGCAGCAGGGCTCGCCGTTGGTCCTGTTGTATGCGCCCATGACGGCTTCAACTTTGGCTTCTTTGACCAAAGCCTTGAATGCGGGGAGATATGTCTCGCGCAGATCCTTTTTTGATACTACCGCATTGAAACTGTGCCTTTCGCTTTCCGGACCGCTGTGGACGGCGTAATGCTTAGCGCAGGCGGCGGCCTTCAGATACTTTCTGTCATTGCCCTGGATGCCTTTCACGAAAGCCACTCCAAGCCTTGCAGTGAGGTACGGATCTTCGCCGTAGGTCTCATGGCCGCGTCCCCACCTGGGATCCCTGAAAATATTTATGTTCGGCGACCAGAAAGTAAGGCCTTTATATATGTCGCGGTCGCCCTTGCGGACATTCTCATGGTACTTGGCTCTTCCTTCGGTGGAAATGATGTCGGCGATCTTATAGATCAGGTCTTCATCAAAGGTGGCGGCCAATCCGATGGCCTGCGGGAATACGGTGGCCACACCTGCCCTTGCCACTCCGTGGAGCGCTTCGTTCCACCAGTTGTAAGCCGGTATTCCGAGCCTCGGGATGGCAGGCGCCCTGTGCAGCATTTGTGAAACTTTTTCTTCAAGGGTCATGCGGGATACGAGGTCCTTCGCCCGCTCTTCAAAGCTGAGGCTTTCATCAAGGTAAACGGGTTTGGTTTCCATAACAAGTTACCTCCTTTGCTTTTTATTCATGCATATTTTTCTTCCAATAATACCGATTTACATATATACTTAATTCGATACTATATTTTTTTCGGCGTTAAATCAAATCAAAACTTGCTGACCATTGCTCAGTTTTTGCGCAACAGAGCATGTGCCGCGCGGCGGACGCAGCATTCAGCCCGGGCAGGAAAAAGGCTCATCAGATGCGCAGGCGGACTGCCGGCCTGAAATCTGGTAGTCGTACGTAACAGCGCTATAATAAACAGTTTGGAGGTAAGTTTATGCAAATCGGCAATGTAGGCACATTTTCCATCATATCTATGATAATATCGGCAGCATTGTCCATTTTGGTACCGATCGCCCTGATCATAATCTTAGGAATAAGGAAAAAATTGAACTGGAAAGCGATGCTGCTGGGCAGCGGGTTGTTCCTTCTTTTCGTAATGATACTTGAAAGACTTATGCACTGGGCAGTTCTGGGGCCAGATCCCGCCGCGTCTGCACTGTATCGGAATAAATGGCTGTATATGCTGTATGCCGGGTTTGCGGCCGGTATTTTCGAAGAGACTGCCAGGCTGCTCGGATTCAGATTCATACTCAGGGTATCCGAAAACGAAAGTATCGACACCGGCATATCGTACGGACTGGGGCACGGCGGCATCGAATCGATATTGATCGTCGGCATTTCGACCGTCACCAACATTTCTATGGCGTACATGCATAACTCCGGTGCCCTGAACAGTATGTACGCTGCACTGCCGGAAGCGGAACGGGAATCATTGAGCGAGTATATAAAACTGCTGGTGACGACTCCGCCATACGAGTTCCTGATGTCCGGATTCGAAAGGGTCGTGGCGCTTGTGCTGCAGATCTCCATGTCGCTGTTCGTACTCAAGGCTGTTTCTCAGAAAAAGTGGCAGTACTTCCTGTTTGCGATTCTTTTGCACGCCGGCGTTGACATAATCGCCGTACACTACAGCCTGGGAATGATAACCAACCTCTTCCTGCTTGAGGGTATCCTGGCGGTCATAGCCGTAACTTTTGCCGCTGTTGCATTCAGGACTTACCACGGAAGGGTGAAAATACAGCCGGAAAACATACAGTAAAGCGTATCGGGGAAGCACATCGGAAATTGTGACGGAACAAGGCCGTGAGCAGGCGGAACAGCGGCATCTGCCCTGATGTGCAATGTCGCTATTGATTATTTTTCTCCCATGCTCTATTATATTTAACATATCACCCAAAATCTGAGCAAAAGACCGTCCATATATGCTGCAACACTGCTGATGGAAGGGGACCCGGGCGGACCGTTATCTCCGGGTCGGAGTGTTAACCGGGCGGGAGCCGAACGAGTACATGAAAGGTGGAAAATGAATGCCGATTAGGATTCCGGACAGCTTGCCGGCAGCGGAGGTACTGACCAACGAAAATATATTCGTTATGACAGAGCGCAGGGCTGAGAGCCAGGATATCAGACCCCTGAATATAGTTGTTCTCAACCTGATGCCGACAAAGATCGTAACTGAGACTCAGTTGCTGAGGCTTATTGGAAACACG
>DAOSCC010000131.1:0-6828 GCA_035361135.1 Clostridiales bacterium
TCCAGCAGAGAAGTGTCCCCTTTCCTTATTCTCCCCTTACCTTAACAGCGACTCGCCCGTCATTTCTACCGGCTTCTCGAAGCCCAGCAGTTCCAGCATCGTCGGTGCAAGGTCCGCCAGGCGGCCTTCCTTAAGCTGCCTGCCGCCGATGCCGATGCCTATCAGCGGCACCACGTTGGTGGTGTGGGCCGTGTACGGGCCGCCGGTCTCGTAGTCGATCATCTGCTCGGCATTTCCATGGTCCGCGGTTATAAGGACGATACCATCCTGGGCCCTGACAGCATCGACTATCCTTCCGACGCATTTGTCGATGGCTTCCACTGCCGCCTTTGCAGCCTCAAATACCCCGGTATGGCCTACCATGTCGCAGTTTGCGAAGTTCAGTATGATCACGTCATACTGCCTTGAGTCGATCCTCTTCAGTACTTCTTCCGTAACCTCGTATGCGCTCATCTCAGGCTTCATGTCGTATGTGGGCACCTTCGGCGACGGTATCAGGCACCTGTCCTCGCCTTCATACATCGTTTCGGTCCCGCCGTTGAAGAAGAACGTGACATGGGCATACTTCTCGGTTTCAGCTATCCTGAGCTGCCTGAGCCCATTTTTGCTGATATATTCACCGAATGTGTTGGTCAGCGACTCCGGCTTGAAAGCCACTGTTACGTTCGGCATGGTTTTGTCATACTGGGTCATGCAGACATAGTGGACAGGGAAGAACCCTTTGGCCCTTTCAAAACCTTTGAATTCAGGGTCCACAAATGCCCTGGTTATTTCTCTTGCCCTGTCGGGCCTGAAATTGAAGAATATTATCGAGTCATTCTGGCCTATGGTGGCAGTAGGTTTGCCGTCTGTCAGGATGACCGTGGGCTTGACGAATTCGTCGAACTCCTCGCGTCCATATGATGCCGCAACAGCCTCCGCTGCCGACTCAGCTGTCAGGCCCTGGCCAAGCACCATCGCGTCATATGCCAGCTTGACCCTTTCCCAGCGGTTGTCCCTGTCCATGGCATAATACCTGCCCATCACGCTGGCTATCTTTCCTACGCCGATCTCCTTAAGTTTGGCTTCGAGTTCCGCAACATAATCCTTAGCGCTGTCCGGCGGCACGTCCCTGCCGTCGAAGAAGCAGTGTACGAATACGTCCTTCAGTCCGAACTTTTTAGCCATCTCGGCCAGCGCATACAGGTGGGTGTTGTGGCTGTGTACGCCTCCGTCGGACACCAGTCCGTACAGGTGCAGCTTCGTGCCGTTCTTCCTGCAGTTCTCCATGGCGTCGACGAGTTCTTTCTTTTCAAAGAAGTCGCCGTCCTCGATGGACTTGGTGATCCTTGTGAGTTCCTGGTAAACTATCCTGCCGGCGCCGATGTTCGTATGTCCGACCTCGGAGTTGCCCATCTGTCCTTTTGGAAGGCCAACATCCAAACCGCTCGTATGTATGATGGTGTTCGGATATTCCTTCATGTAACGGTCCAGGTTAGGCTTGTATGCCGCCGCTACAGCGTTGCCTTCTTTTCGTTCGTTGATCCCGAATCCGTCCAGTATGATCAATGTTACCAATTTATTTTTCATATATGATCCACTCCTTGTGTTACGGCCTGTATAAAATCTCAAAAAGGCTGTCCTTTCAGACAGCCTTTTGATCGTCCATTGCCGGGTACACTCCTGTAAAGCCGTTTACCGGATCACTGTCCGGAAGGTTAACTGTCCCTGGTCCATTATGACTTGACTATCTTTTCGAAGTCGTCAAGCTTGAGGCTTGCACCGCCAACAAGGCCGCCGTCGATGTCCGACATGCTGAAGAGGCCTTCCGCATTGGCAGCAGTGACGCTTCCGCCATACTGGATGCGGATCGCTTCAGCAGTCTCTTCTCCATAGAGGCTCTTTATGGTGTTCCTGATGATTATGCAAACCTCATTTGCCTGCTCATTCGTCGCCGTCTTCCCGGTACCGATTGCCCAGATGGGCTCATAAGCTATTATAACGTCTTTGACCTGTTCGGCCGTGAGCCCGAGGAGAGCGATCTTGACCTGGTAGCTTACAAGCTCGGCTGTGACTCCCTGCTCCCTCTGTGTCAGCGACTCACCGACACAAACGATGGGTTTGAGTCCGTATTTGAGTGCTGCATGGACCTTCCTGTTGACTGTCTCGTCGGTTTCGGCAAAATACTGTCTCCTCTCGGAATGGCCTATGATGACATATTCCACGCCAAGATCCTTAAGCATCAGGCCCGAAACCTCACCGGTGAATGCTCCTTTTTCTTCCCAGTGCATGTTCTGAGCTGCGACCTTGATATTCGATCCTGCAGCGGCTTTAACAACATCCGGCAGACATACGAATGGCGCGCCGACAACTACGTCTGCCTGAACATCTGCTACTCTCGGTATCAGAGCCTTAACGAACTCTGCTGCCTCTTTCGCAGTTTTATTCATTTTCCAGTTGCCGGCTATCACTTTTTTTCGCGGGTTCTTATCCATCAGGACTGCAATTCCGGGAAGTACTTTTCCTTCGAGGAATTCCAGCGATGCTCCTCCGCCTGTTGAGATATGGGTGATCTTATCGGCAAAGCCAAGCTGTTCGATCGCAGCTGCGGAATCGCCGCCGCCGACAATCGAAACGGCTCCGGACTCGGCGACAGCCCTTGCTATCTCCCTGGTACCGTTTGCGAAGTTCTCGAACTCGAATACGCCCATGGGACCGTTCCATACGATGGTCTTTGCCTTTCTGATCTCTTTCGAGAAGTATTCGATGGTCTGCGAGCCTATATCCATGCCCATCCAGCCGTCAGGCATATCGTCGGAAGGTACGTACTTGTACTCGGTGTCCGGTTTGAATTCCTTACCGACTATGCTGCCAATCGGGAGCAACAGCTTGACTCCCTTCTGCTCGGCTTTTTCCATCAGGCTCTTTGCCAGATCCAGCTTGTCGTCCTCGCAAATGGAATCGCCTATCTTGTAACCCTTTGCCTTGAGGAATGTATAAGCCATTCCGCCGCCGATGATCAGCGTATCAACTTTATCGATAAGGTTCTCTATTACGCTTATCTTGTCGGATACTTTCGCACCGCCAAGTATGGCCACGAAAGGCCTTTCAGGATTGGAGAGGGCTTTGCCCATAATTTCGATTTCCTTCTGGATCAGGTATCCGCATACGGCCGGGAGATAATCGGCCAGGCCCGCCGTGGAGGCATGTGCCCTGTGTGCGGTACCAAAAGCGTCGTTTACATAGATTTCTGCAAGTGATGCAAGTTCCTTTGCAAATGCAGGATCGTTCTTTGTCTCCTCTTTATGGAACCTGACATTCTCCAGCATCAGCACTTCTCCTTCCTTCAGCGCTGCTGCCTTCGCCTTTGCGTCAGGCCCTATGACATCGTTTGCCATGATGACCGGCTGTCCAAGCAATTCGCCAAGCCTTACGGCTGTCGGCTTCATGCTGTATTTCTCTTCCGGTCCTTCTTTCGGCCTTCCGAGATGGGAAACCAGTATAGTCTTTGCTTTATTGTCGACAAGGTATTTAATGGTCGGAAGTGCCGCCCTGATCCTCTTGTCATCGGTTATGTTGCGATTTTCGTCCAGAGGTACGTTGAAGTCGACCCTGACGATGACTTTTTTGCCTCTTACGTCTATGTCTTCGATCGTCTTCTTATTGTACAATGCCATACAATCCACCCTTTCGAACTTCGATTCGCGGCTGTTTCTCCGCATCCGTCATAATCAAAAGGCCCACCCTTTGACCACTCACTTAAGGTAAGGGCAAGAGCGGGCCCTGATCAGTCCTTAACGATCAAGCATTATTGTGCATCGACTTTCGCCATGTGCATGATGAGATCGAGGACCTTGTTCGAATAGCCCCACTCATTGTCATACCATGAAACGAGCTTTACAAAGTGGTCATTGAGAGAGATTCCTGCTTTTGCATCGAAGATCGATGTACGGGGATCTCCGATGAAGTCCGATGAAACGACGTCGTCTTCGGTATATCCGAGGATACCCTTGAGTTCGCCCTCGGAAGCCTTCTTGACAGCTTCCTTGATCTCATCGTATGTTGCAGGCTTCTCGAGACGGCATGTGAGGTCGACTACCGATACATCGAGGGTCGGGACCCTGAACGACATGCCTGTCAGCTTGCCTTTCAGTTCGGGGATGACCTTTCCGACTGCCTTTGCAGCGCCGGTCGAAGAAGGAATGATGTTGTGTGCAGCAGCACGGCCGCCTCTCCAGTCTTTCTTTGAAGGACCGTCAACTGTCTTCTGGGTTGCGGTGATCGAGTGAACTGTCGTCATTAGACCTTCAACTATGCCGAAGTTGTCATGGATGACCTTTGCAAGAGGCGCCAGACAGTTCGTGGTGCAGGATGCGTTGGATACTATCTTCATATCCTTCGTGTACTTGTCGTTGTTTACGCCCATAACGAACATCGGGGTGTCGTCCTTTGCCGGCGCGGTGATGACGACTTTCTTTGCGCCGCCCTTGAAGTGAGCCGATGCTTTTTCAGTTGTCAGGAACACGCCTGTAGACTCAACTATGTATTCAGCACCGCATTCGCTCCAGGGGATCTCGTCGGGATTCATGGACGCGTAGACCGAGATCTTCTTGCCGTTAACGACCAGCTTGTCGCCCTCGGTATGGACCTCGCCCTTGAAATGGCCATGGACCGAATCATACTTGAGCATATATACCATGTAATCGAGATCGATGAACGGGTCATTTATCCCTCTTACCTCAACTTCAGGATTGTCGACCGCAGCTCTGAATACGAGACGTCCGATTCTTCCGAAACCGTTGATACCTATTTTTATTGCCATTTCCTCTTACCTCCTATATAAATTATGGTTATTACTTTCCAAAATCACAACTATTTTATATTATTTGATATAGTTTTTCAATACCTTGAGCCAAAAATAATTAAATTTTTAACAAAGTCGTGATGCCATGTTTTCAACAGTTCCGCAGGATGCCTGCAATCAACAATATGTTCTCCTGTATCGTACGAAAGTATACGCCCGAAGTATACGCCCGCAGAATGGCCGTGGGTCCGGTGCCAAACTTCCGCCCGTTACTGCAGCCAGGCTGACGCCGTTCATACAGGATATACGTTGAACTTTTCGACAAGCGTCACGGGGTGATATGAAAGCTTGGCTTTCCTCATCCCTTCAAGGCCCAGATCCTGTTCCCTGTTTATATATGCAGTGCTGCTCCACTCACGCTGTACAAACTGCTGGTTTATGACAGTATAAAGGCCGTTTATAGAGCTTCTGGCCTTTTCTATATGGATCACGGCGGTATCTTCATTGAGCATCTCGCCCACCGTGAACGCCGCGAACTCACCGTCCACTTTGATCAACGCACCCTTGCAGCCCAAAGTTTTGAAATGCCTAAGTATCTCAAGGTTGGCATTGCGTTCGCAGTAATCGCCGTCCTGGCAGCTGCAGTCCTTATCCCTGCACCATTCCTCCATGATCCTGGCACATTCGTCCAGCAGTCCGCACTCAAGAGGCACGTATTCAAAAGTGTGCTCCCTCATGAACCTGCTGATATGGTTTCGCTTGCCGTCGTATTTCTTCCCCTTCAGCTCGGCCAGGTCCCTGGTATTATACAGGTAATCGCTGTTGTCCCTGTCATAAACGATGGAGGCTTCATCTGCCACCTTGTCCCTGAAATATGCCAGTTCGTCCCGGGTGATCCTGCCGAAACATAGTTTCCAGCCCCTTTCTGCAAAATAGCTCCTGATCGCGTTATATGCTTCTTCGAAATTCCTTTCGTCGACATCTCCAATGGGCATCATCGCAAAAGGCTGTTTTTTGGCCGGAGCCGCTATGACACACAGAAGGTCTGATACGACCGCGTACCTGAACCTGTAGTAATATCTCCACGCAAAAAAGTTGGTAAACGTCAGTTCGGATATCTCAGGCTTATGTTTCTTTATATATTGGTCGAACAGATGCTTGCTGTTCAGCGTTATTTCCGAAAACTCCATATTTAAATGCACTCCAGTCATTGTTCCCGGTCATTGTATAAAGTCAATATACCAACATTCGCCGTTTACGAAACACTGCGTATTATGGAAACCACAAATTCGGCGGCTTTTACCATGTCATTTATCGATATGCATTCCTCGGTGCTGTGCACCTTCTGCATCCCTGAACTGACAGCCACAGATTCGATACCTTTCTCATTGAAAATGTTCGTATCGCTTCCGCCGCCCGTTTCCTCAGCGATCAGACTTATACCGGCATTTTCAGCCGCCCTTTCAAGGATACCCATGATCGGGGCGTCTTTAGTTATATTGAAGGATTTGTACATCCTCTCCGCCCTGAAGTCAACCTTACCTCCGAATTCGGATGCCGCCTGCTCGAACCGTTCCCTCATGTGCCGTGTCTGGTCATCGAGCTTCCTGTCGTCGCGGCTCCTGGCCTCTGCCTTCAGTTCAACCCTGTCACAGACTATGTTGGTTTCACGGCCGCCATTTATCACACCTA
Source organism: Clostridiales bacterium (assembly GCA_035361135.1). Classification (GTDB taxonomy): domain Bacteria; phylum Bacillota; class Clostridia; order Acetivibrionales; family DTU013; genus DTU013. The sequence continues at coordinate 6,476 of DAOSCC010000131.1, forward strand.
CATTGGCAGTGGTCTCATAATCGATCCTGCCGAGTTTCATCCCTGAAATGGCGGATGCAGCGATCCGGATAGCATCTACGCCCTTTTCAGGAGCGACCCCCGCATGTGATGCTTTTCCTTCCACCGTTACCAGTATCTTGTCCTGTGACGGCGCCTTAACTGATACAGTGCCTATCGGCCCGTCGCCGTCCATAACGAAACCGTATTTTGCATATATCCTGCTGTAGTCCAGGTACTTCGCCCCGTACAGTCCGCCTTCCTCGGAAATCGTGAAAACCACCTGTATATCGCCGTGTTCGATTTCTTTTTCTTTTACGACTCTGAGGGCTTCCAGTATGCTTACTATCCCGGAC
>DAOSCC010000132.1:0-6806 GCA_035361135.1 Clostridiales bacterium
ACGCATATATAAAAGGAAAGCTTGAATCCAGAGGCAGCGATTACATAATCATTGAAGCAGGCGGCGTGGGGTATCTGATCTACACTTCGCAGACCACGCTCCAGGAGGCCGGCCGCCTGGAACCGGGCCAGGAGTTCAAAGCGTATACGTACCTGCATGTCAGGGAAGATGCGATGGACCTTTTCGGGTTCGCCACGAATGAGGAACTGTCGGTATTCAAGCTGCTGCTCACCGTTACCGGCGTAGGGCCGAAAGTGGCTCTGTCACTGTTGTCTGCCGTGTCACCATCCAAATTCAGCCTTGCCGTCATCACCGACGACGTCAGGACATTGACGAAAGCTCCGGGCGTCGGGAACAAAATGGCCCAGAGGATCATCCTGGAACTCAAGGATAAGATAAAGAAGGAACAGTTGGATCTCAAGGCGGCAGGACCGGATCTGACGCTGGAACCCCTGGTGGGCTCAAGGCTGGCTGAAGCGGTCAGCGCGCTTATGGTGCTGGGTTACTCACAGGCGGAGGCAAGCCAGGCGGTAGCGTCCGTTTACTCGGATGAGCTGGGACTCGAGGAGATCATCAGGAATGCCCTGAAAGGGCTCGTGAGATAAATTCCTGGGAGACGGGTTTCGTTCCCGGGGCCGAACAACGGGCCTGCCGGGAAAGGATAACGGATTTGCGGAGGAAGAACGATGGATGAAGAAAGATTGATCGGGACAAAAGCGGTAAGCGAGGATATCGATGAGACCAGTCTCAGGCCGAGAAGGCTGGATGAGTATATAGGACAGAAAAAAGTCAAGGAAAACATGAAGGTGTTCATAGAGGCGGCAAAAAGACGAAAGGAGCCTTTGGACCACGTGCTGCTCTATGGGCCTCCCGGCCTCGGCAAGACCACGCTGGCCGGCATCATAGCCGCGGAACTCGGCGTCAACATCCGCATTACGTCCGGACCCGCCATAGAAAGGCCTGGTGATCTTGCTGCCATACTGACCAACCTGAATGAATTCGATGTGCTTTTCATTGACGAGATACACCGTCTCAACAGGACAGTTGAAGAGATACTTTATCCTGCGATGGAGGATTTCGCACTGGACATCATCATAGGCAAAGGGCCGAGCGCCCGTTCCATCAGGCTGGATCTGCCGAAATTCACGCTGGTGGGAGCCACCACGAGGGCAGGGCTGCTGACATCGCCCCTGAGGGACAGGTTCGGTGTCATGAACCGCCTTGAATTGTATGATGTTGAGGAACTTACTCTCATAGTAAAGCGCTCCGCAGCGATATTGGGCATAGAGATCGATGACATGGGGGCAAACGAAATCGCCAGAAGGTCGAGAGGAACGCCCAGGATCGCCAACAGGCTGCTGAAGAGGGTACGCGATTTCGCGCAGGTCAAGGGAGAGGGCGTCATAGATGCCGAGACTGCGGCAATGGCGCTGAATGCCCTTGAAGTGGACTCCATCGGACTTGACAGCACGGACAGGAACATGCTTGCCAGCATAATCGAGAAGTTCGGCGGCGGCCCGGTAGGACTGGAGACGCTTGCCGCCTGCATCGGCGAGGAACCGGATACAATAGAGGACGTGTACGAGCCGTACCTGCTCCAGATCGGATTCATCAAAAAAACGCCGAGGGGCAGGATGACCACGAAACTTGCCTACGATCATCTCGGCATCAGGATGAAGGGCGGTTTTTACGAACAGCAGGAGATGGAAATTGACTGAGATTGGCAATATTACAGCATCGTTAAATTATCGTTAAGTAATTTGGCAAATCAAACCCCTTGTCGAATTTTATGGTATTCTGTAAGTAAGTCAAATCCTTACGGGCAGCTGTCTTGCAGGATCACAAAAGAAAATTCGGCGAGGGATCTTTTATGAAAAAATTCACTTCATTTTTTCTTATTATTTCTGTTGTCTTTTTGGCCGGATTATCTGCCGTTTATGCAGAAAACGGCGATGGATCGGCACCGGACGGCGGAGCTGTGTCGTCTGAAACTGTACCGGCTGATAACAGGGGCCGCCTGGAAGGTATCACATATTCCTCTGACGGGGTATATGAAGCAGCAGACATTGCTGTGACCGGTTTTGCGTATTATTACATAACGGAACTTACAGACCCGCTGAGGATAGTGATCGACATGAAAAACGTTACGGTCCCGGATGAACAGGGCATTATCCAGGCTGACGGCGAATATGTAAAAAGCATCAGGTATTCGCAATTCACTAAGAGGATTGCAAGGGTCGTCCTGGATGTCGCTGAAGGTTACGACTATTCGATAGTGAGGACCGATAACGGACTTACTGCGTATGTTTACAAATACGGGACTCCTGACCAACTCCGGGAAGGCAGCACGATACCGCTTGGCCCGGAATACAGGATAAGCGTGTCGGGAAGCGGCGCTGACGAGACCGTGACGATAGAGCTTGGAGGGTACGATGAATACAGCATATCAAGACTGACAGACCCTGAAAGGCTTATCGTCACCATACCTGAAGCGTATGTGTCTTCAAAGGCGAAACAGTTTGATTTTAACGGCAAGCGGATCAGTTCGGTCGGATATGCTCCTGCGGGAAAGTCGGGAGCAGAGATCACCATCAGCCTGAAGGCGCAACTACAGTATAAAACGGAAGTATCGGAAGGAAAACTTAATATTTCGTTCTCATTGCCATCATACAAAAACATCACATACAGCAACAGCGGAGACAGGGTGTATTTTCTGATTGAAAAGGCTGCCCTGACAAAAGGCACGAAAGATCTGAAGCCCCTTTATACGGATTTCGTCGATGAGAGCGGCAGGGCCTATACGGTCACGTTCCCGTCCAAAAATGCAGACCTGAACGAGGGTATCCTGGACATAAACGACTGTTACCTGGAATCATTCGAAGTGAAAAACAACGGCGACGGCACTACCTCCCTGGTATTCACCGGACGGCCGGGAAACTCGTATCTGGTCTATACCAGGGATTCAGGCGATACTGCGGTCACTGTCATCAGGCCTGCAGCGGGCGGCCAAAGGATCGTCGCGATCGATGCGGGGCATGGAGGCACAGCTACCGGGGCCCGTTACGGGGATCTGTATGAGAAAGACCTGAATCTCGATATAGCCAGGCGCCTGGAATCGCTTCTGAAAAGTAAAGGCGTACAGACATGCATGATCAGGTCGGATGATACCAACGTGGATAATTACGAGAGGGCATACCTGGCCAATAAGCTTGGAGCGGCGCTTTATCTAAGCATACACAACAATGCGGCAGGCTCAGGCAGTGTGAAAGGGACGATGACCCTCTGCTATCCCACGAAGAAAAGCGGTTTCACCGGCAGGCAGTTTGCCCGGATAATACAGGAACAAATGGTGGCGGCACTGAAGACGAACGATCTGAATGTGAGGCTGAGACCGGACCTTATAGTGCTGAGGGAAACCAGTATGCCGGCGGCTCTTGCAGAGGTAGCGTTCATGACCAACAAGCAGGACAGGGAGAGCCTGCGCAGCGAATCGTTCAGGCAGACGGCCGCCGGAGCTTTGTGCAGTTCCGTAATGGAAGCCCTGGACAGGATGGCATGATGCGGCTGGTTATCGTAATGTTGAAAACTATGATAATGTTGTAAATTATGATTAAAAAAATCAGCAGAATTTATGAATTCTGTTGATTTTTTTTGAGTATTCCGTGTGGTAACATTATGTAAGATTTTACACGGCCGCCGTAGCTGGAAATCACGCAGGAAGGGCAATCATATCCGGGAAATACTAAAACTTCCTTTAGTTGTCCATAATCTCCATGTAAACCAATTATCATGGAGGGACGATATGAGAAGGTTTTTGGTATTTTTCCTTGTTATACAGATCACGGTATTGCTGCTGGCGGGATGCTCGATACCGTTTTTTGGCAGGTCATCCGACAAACCGGACAAAACCGGCGGCGTCAATGATATGATCGGACTGGACGACAGTACCGGCAGCAACGGGACCGCGGCTGCGGATGCCGGCATGTCCGACACGGATTACATAGATCCGGATTCGGACGGCATAAGTGAAGAGGATGTCAGCCTCAACGATCCGGGTACCCTGACAGGAGATGCTGCCGGTTCCATTTTTACGTCGGAGCCGGAAGATCGTGAGGAACACTATTCCAATGCCGAAATCGGCAGCGGCATATCTGAAGATACCGGGAACGATGGTACAGGCCCGTACGGCACCGGAGTCCTCGCCGCCCAAAGCGTCACGAAAACGGCCTGGTCTGAGCCGCGGAGGCCTGTGACTGTATATTACCAGGATGAGGACGGCTGCATGGTGCCCATGACCAGGTGGATCCAGCCGCAGCTTGGGATAGCCAGGGCTGCCGTGAGCCTTGCCGTCGACAGCCCGCTGACGCGTGAGGAGACAGCGTATTACGGAGTGTACCCTGTAATACCGGAGGGTACCGAGATATTGGGTATCGATATCAGGAACGGCACCGCAGTGATCGACTTCAGCAGGGATCTGCTCAACTACGGCACTGCCTGGTCCGAGAGGAACATAATAGCTGCCGTGGTATATACGCTTACCGAGTTTGATACGGTAGACAAGGTAAGGATATTGATAAACGGCTATCCGGTGGGTGTGCTCAAATATGGTACGGATCTGTCGGAACCGCTCGGAAGAGAGGATCTTATAATAAATACGGAGATGGTAAAGGCATTACCCGGGCCGGGAAAAGAAAAGGTCGACGTGTATTTTATGAAACGGGCCAACGAGGACTTTGTCTATGCCGTACCGGTATCGCTCGCTGTTGAAAGCGGAGAAGCAGACCTGGAGCCCGATACGCTTGTCAGGCTGCTGCTTGGGACTGTGCCCGGAGGGGGTATATATACCGAGATACCTGAAGGAGCTTATCTTAGAGGCAGTTATGTACGCGACGGCACCGCGTACCTCGATTTCAGCGGCGAGTTCCTGAACTACGGCGGAACGGCGAGAGAAGAGGCGATTTTAAAACAGATAACGTACACGCTGCGGCAGTGTGATGGCATCAGAAAAATAAAGATCACGGTGGACGGGAGCAGCACCGAACTGCCGGAAGGCACATATATCTCGGCAGGCCTTGTGATCCCGGCAACTGTGAATGATGTAATGGACAGGGGTTAGAATGCAAATGGACGGGGGAAAACAGGTTCCTGGGAAAAAGAGGATCATTGTGGCAACAAAAAACAGGGGGAAGCTCGAGGAAATCGCGCAGCTGCTTTCCGGGCTTCCCTATGAAGTTGTTTCGATGACAGACGCCGGGGTGACCGGCGATATAACGGAGGACGGGTCCACATTCGAAGAAAATGCGCTTATAAAGGCAAGGACAGTCTGGAATGCGACGGGCGATACCGTTATGGCTGACGATTCAGGCCTCGAAGTCGATTACCTGGGCGGAGCGCCGGGTATATATTCGGCAAGATACGCCGGACAGTCTGCAACCGATGAGGACAAATTCTGCAAACTCCTGAAAGAGCTTTCCGGCGTTCCGGAAGACCAACGGAACGCCAGGTTCGTATGCGCCATAGCGCTCATCCTGCCTGACGGAAGGGAAGTCACGGTAAGAGGTACATGCGAAGGTTATATTGCCGAAGAGCCGGCGGGAGCGGGCGGATTTGGATATGATCCCGTTTTCTATGTTCCGGAATTCGGGATGACATTCGCACAAATGGGCGAAGAATTGAAAAACAGCATAAGCCACCGTGGCAATGCCCTGAGGAAAGTACTGGACATCCTGACTGAAGAATCGAAAAAACATTGACAGGCAAGGCGTCAGAAATCGGCATCCTATGTCACAGCATGGTTAACGGGGGTTTTTCATAATGAAGATATTGGTCATAAGCGACACGCACGGGGACACAAAAAAGGCTGAGGAGGCTATCCGGAAAAACAGGGGAACGGATATGGTCATCCATCTCGGAGATTATTTCAGGGATGCGGAGAAATTGTCCGGTATGTTTCCGGGACTTCCTTTCGAATATATATACGGCAACAGCGATTTTTTCGCAAACGGCATACCCGCGGAAAAACTGCTCGAGGTCTGCGGAAAGAAGATCTTTATAACGCACGGGCACAGGTATTCTGCCAAGTGGGGCTATGATAAGCTCTTCAGGAAGGCGGAGGAACTCAAGACCGACATTTTGATGTTCGGCCATACCCATATGCCCGACATTGTAAGAAGAGACGGGTACACGATTCTCAACCCCGGAAGTACGAGCGATCCAAGGGGGGATTCCATGGAATCGTATGCCATTGTGGAGATCCAGGACGGCAAAGTATCGGCAAGGATCTGCAGGATATGACCCGCGCGCCGCACATCATCGCGTATCCGGCGCCAGGATCGTTGAGGGTCAGTATAGTTCCTGCCTCAATCCGTCACACTGTATCCCTGGAAAAGTATAAGTGTGTTCTTTTTCAGCATGATGAAACTCTCCTTGTGCTCAGCTGTCATCGGCTGCGATACCGGACTTCAGGATTATTGCAGGTGACGGCACATTCCGCCGCATTGCCGGAAGTTAGGACATTCCGCTTTGGCCGGTCCTTTCGTCTGTATGATATTGACATTGGTAAATACTGCTTCAAGTTCATTGCTGCCGCATTTTGGACATCTGATGCGCTTGTTTTCCCTGTCGCTCATGGATGCCATTATGTTGAAAACTTCGCCGCATCTGCACTTCAGGTCATAAAACGGCAATACGTCCACCTCCGCTGAGAAAATGCTGTCATCTTACAGTTTACCATATTGCGCCGACCGTGATAAGCATTATTGTTAAAACATGAATTATATGTTATCATTTTTTCAGAAATCCCACAT
>DAOSCC010000133.1:0-5713 GCA_035361135.1 Clostridiales bacterium
CGGCAGGCATCCATACTACCATGCCGGGCTGTACTATATACAGGAACCGAGTGCCATGCTTCCGGGGCAGGTGCTCGGTGCTGAGCCCGGAGACAGGGTGTTGGACATGTGCGCGGCTCCAGGCGGAAAAACCGTTCAGATAGCTGCGGCGATGAAGGGGAGAGGGCTGCTGGTTTCGAATGACATCAATGCAGAGCGGGTAAAAGCTCTTGTGAAAAATATCGAACTATGCGGCATAAGGAATGCCATCGTTTTGAATGAATCGCCGGAGAACCTGGCTCGCAATTTTAAAGGATACTTTGACAAAATACTGATCGATGCTCCCTGTTCGGGAGAAGGCATGTTCAGGAAAGACGAGACAGCGGTCAGAAGCTGGGAAAGCTTCAAATGCGAACGCTGTTCGAAAATGCAGGAAGCGATCCTCCATTATGCGGATCTTCTGCTGAAGCCTGGAGGGACGCTTGTGTACTCAACCTGCACGTTTTCTCCGGAAGAGAATGAGCAGATGATTATCGATTTTATACTAAAGCACAAAGGCTATGAACTCGTGGAAATCCCGAAGCTCGCCGGGATCGAAGGGGGACGGCCTGAATGGGCTGGAATTGCCGGAAAACAGGCGTGTACCCCGGAACATCAGGTCATAGGAGAGAATCCTGAATGGGCTCAGGTCATTGGTGAAGGTCCATGTGATCGGGACACTGCGGTTGGAAAGCTTGAACAGCTCACCGATGATAGTTCTTTCCATTGCGTTGACTATGGAGTCCTGGAATGTGCCGCCAGGTTATGGCCGCACAAAGTCAGGGGAGAGGGTCACTTTGTAGCGAAGCTGGTCAAAAGGGGAACTTCTCCAGTACATTTTTCCGGCAGTTTGTGTGTTCCCGGTGACTCGCATATTTCCGGTAACATGCATTATCCCGACAGAAATGTGATTACCGGCCATAATTTTACAGGTGAAACCATTTCCAGTTTCACTGATAAGACTGTCTACAACTTTAAAGGAGAAACCGCCTCCAATCTTATAGGAGGATCTGTCCCCAACGACCAGGTAAGGACTGCTTACGGCTATGCCGACAGGTTCAGGGAGACTGTGCATGATACCCGGAATGCTATAAATGATATCCGTGGTCAAGGTGGAGAAACTTCGACCAACTTTATCGACAGCGTGGAGGAAACCATTCCTTATGAGAAACTGCCGGAGGTCTTTCACAGATTCGTGGACGAGAACATGAACTGGTTCCCTGACGGCGTATTTTTGCTGAAAGGACGCCATCTCTATCACCTGCCTGAACCACCGCCGTTGCTGTCAGGACTAAAAGTTGTGAAATTCGGTTGGTTTCTTGGCACTGTTGAAGATAACAGGTTTGAACCATCCCATTCATTGGTCATGGCACTGGATAAAGGGGCATTCAAAAGGACGCTGGATCTTGGGACGGAGTCGGCAGAGGTCAGGAGCTATCTGAAAGGGGAAACACTGATATTGAAGGGCGATAAAGGACTGACTGCCGTTTGTGTTGACGGAAAGACGCTGGGATGGGCAAAGCAGACGGGAGATATGCTGAAGAACATGTACCCCAAGGGTTGGAGAATGATGAAGTAAAAAAGGAGTGAAGTGATAACTTTAATGAGATAAAGATTGGTTATCGCGGTTAAGTGACTAGCCCCATGCAGGATGAAGGAGTTGAGTACCGGGATGAAAAACACCGTACGGCTGGATAAGCTGCTGGCTAACTTCGGGTTTGGCAGCAGAAATGATATAAAAAAGATGGTAAGGAATGGCATGGTAACAGTCGATGGCGAAGTTGCCAGGGATTCATCCATGCATGTCGACCCGGAAAAAAGCGTGATCTCAGCCAATGGTATGACGCTGAATTACAGGAAGTTTATATATGTCATGATGAACAAGCCTACAGGTGTTGTTTCGGCCACATACGATGCGAGACTGAGAACGGTGACAGACCTGCTGCCGGATGAACTGGCATGTTTCAACCTTTTCCCTGCAGGACGGCTTGATATCGATACGGAAGGTTTGGTCCTCCTGACCAATGACGGCCAGTTGGCCCATAACCTGCTTTCACCCAAAAAGCATGTCGCCAAACGATACTATGCGTTGGTCGCCGGTCAGGTCACAGAGAATGATGTTGCCGCCTTTTCAGAAGGAGTCGTACTGGACGACGGATATAAAACAATGCCTGCCGAACTGATCATCATAAGGTCAGGGCTTCGTTCGGAAATAGAGTTGGTCCTGCATGAGGGCAAGTTCCACCAGGTCAAAAGGATGTTCGAAGCAGTGGGGAAAAAGGTCCTGTACCTGAAAAGGATCCAGATCGGCGGCCTCAAGCTTGATGAAACGCTTGAGCCCGGCGAATGCCGCGAACTCACCCCCGACGAACTTGAACAACTCAAAAGCGGGGACACTTCTCACCTTTTTGACTCCTGAGGTGGGGACAGTTCTCACCTTTTTGTCCTTTTCGGACAAGGTGGTTTTCTCAGCAGGGACGCTTCTCACCTTTTTATCTTTTTCGGTGAGGCGTCAGAGGGGACAGTTCTCACTTTTTTGAGTTCAGGTTTTACATTCATGGACGGCAGCTGAGATTCATAATAACAGCTATCTTCTGTTACTGTCTTACTTCTTAGTGGGTTTTTAGTTATTTGCTTAGTATATATCTAAGTGAACACCTTAGCAGATATCATGGTAAATGTCTAATAAAACCATCTCCTGCTGTCATTAGCATTTCAGAGGGTAAGAGTTATTAAAAATGACGGTTATTTTTTATGAGGAAATCAGGCAGAGATGCATTATCACTGCAAATGGATTAGGCCATTTCCTTTTGTCAAAAAGGTGAGAACTGTCCCCGGCTTTTTGATGAAAACCGGTTCCTCATTCTGTTGAAAAGGTGAGAAGTGTCCCCAAAAAACTACCTGATTAATCAGGAAATATGGCTGAGGGCATATTGGATTATGTCGCCGCCGGTGTATTCTATATCAGGCTCGATGCCGTTGCCCTGGATGTTCAGGCCCGACGGGGTAAGCCATTTCAGAATGGTTGCCTTTACCGCGTATCCCCGCCGCAGCGGCAGCGTGAACTGGCCGATGCCCTTGCCGAATGTTTTTGTACCGATCAGTTCCACATTATCGAGGTTGTCATTCAGGGCGGCGATCATGTTCTCCGATGCGCTGGCAGTGTTCTCATCCTGGAGTATTATTATTTTCTCATATTTCAGTGGCTGGTTCTTGTTCGAGCGGTATACGTGGTCATACCACCTGAAATGGTCTGTAGCCACAACTGATTTTTTAGGCAGGAACATGCCCGATATGTTCACCATTACCTGGATGTCGCCGCCCCTGTTGCCTCTGAGATCTATTATTATGTTCGGCCTGCTTTTGAGGTTTTCCTGGTTCTCTTCCATGAATTCCTGCGTATACTTGGTGAAATTAGTGAGTTTCAGATAGACGGTCCTGTCATCGGGAAATGTGATTTCTGACTGCGCCGCCTCTTCTTTATCCAACTGTCGTGACCTTTCCAGGCTTGACGGGGTATATAGATATGTATACCTGTCGCCTCTTTCGGCGCGGATCCTTTCGGTTACAGCTGCGATCACAAAGTTGTCGAAATTGTTGTAATACCGTCCTTTCGTATCCACATCCAGATACTTTTTATAAAGGTCGTCCAGCGTTTCAGTGTAGATATAGCTGCTGGTGATGAAAATCTTGAATGCCAGATAATCATAATTGAAAAATACGAACACGCCTGTTGCCAGGATAAAACCGATAAGAACGCCGAGTGTCACGCGAAACCTTTTTCTGTACCGTGAAACCAGCAGTTCAGGTGTCATGATTTTCTTACTGCTTTTTTCTGCTTTTCCCGTTTTATTTCCCATAATACTCACTGTTTCTCCAATCTGTCCTGCAGTAACTGATTTTAATCATAAATCTGCTTCGTATACCTATCGATCATTACTGTCTGATAAAAAGGCTCTTATTGGCGTAATTATCCGGTATGCAGCGGTTATCAATAAGTGAAAACCGGCTTTGCTGTTGCACGCACATATTCTGTGCCCACATGTTTCCCTGCGGCCTTTTCGACCCGGCTTCTCTTTAGTGTTATTTGTCCCGGTTCCATCGATTACTATGCTTTATCAGTTCTGCTGATGTAAGTTCCTCTGTATCATCAATTCTTTACATAACGCTTGATTTTCTTTGTTGTGGTTTTTGCAAATTCCTCGAAACGCAGGTCGAAATCCTTGACGTACTTATATGTGACAAGGCTCTTGTTGACTTCTTTTATTTCCCTGCGTATGATTTCATGCAGTTCTTCTTCACCGGGCCTCTGGCCGCCGTGTTCTGCCTCGATGACATCCAAATCGGGAACTATCGTTGCGGAGACGACTATATCGCCGTATACCGGATCGTCCTTGCCGAACACGATGCATTCTTTAATATAGGGGCTCTTGGCCAGCAGTGTCTCGATTTCCTCAGGATAGATGTTCTTGCCGTTTTTCGTGACGATGACGTTCTTTTTCCTGCCGGTGATATGAACGAATCCGTCGCTGTCGATATAGCCAAGGTCGCCCGTATGGAACCAGCCGTCCCTGATGGCTTTTGCGGTATTCTCGGGATCTTCGTAATATCCGAGCATTACGTTGGGCCCTTTAACAACGATTTCTCCGACACCGTCGCTTCCAGCCTCATCGATTCTTACCTCAATGCCGGGCAAAGGCAGTCCTGCTGCATCGTCTTTGAAATCAACATCCCTGTTCAGCGCCACGATGGGACTGCATTCAGTCAGCCCGTAACCCTGCACGAAATGGATGCCGAAATTCCTGAAACCTTCAGCCACTTCGGGATCGATACCTGCAGCGCCGCTGATGAATATCCTTACATTGCCTCCAAATGTATTGTGTATCGGAGCAAACAGTTTCCTTGTTATATCTATACCGAATTTCTTCATAAAGCCGCTGATCTTCAGGCCGAACTTCAGTTTCTTCAGCATTCCCGGATGCTTCGCAGCCTGATCCCAGATCCTTTTGTAAATCGCTTCATATATCAGCGGAACCCCGAGCATAACAGTCGCTTTCGATTCCTGCAGGTTTTTGGTGATATGCCTCAGACCTTCGCAGTATGCGACTGCTGCTCCGCGGTAGAAGGGGCAGAGGAAACCGCATGTGTTTTCGTATGTATGATGAAGCGGAAGGACAGAAAGGAAAATGTCATCAGGAACGATATTGAGCATCGAACTCATAGCCATGAGATTCTCCGCTATGTTCCTGTGACAGAGCATAACCGCTTTTGACGTATCTGTGGTTGCCGAAGTGAAGAGAAGGATACTGAATGCTTCAGGATCTATTTGGGCATCTATAAAGTCCCTGCAGCCTTCAGCCACTCTTTTTCTGCCTTTTTCAATAAGTTCTTTCAATTCTGTAAATACGATGGGGCGTTCAGCATGATTACTTTCCTGTTTTTCCGATTCAGCTCCATTTCCATCCGACACTTCGTCCATCGTTATGTAGTATTTTATGAAATCGATGCGCTTTGCTATGTTCGAGATACTTTCCTTAAGATGGCCTGAAAATATTATCGCGTCAGCTTTTGACCTGATGAGCAGGTTCTCGATCTCATTCTCGGGGAGATCCTTGTCCAGCGGCACCACAATCCCGGTGCCGTTTACTGCCGCCATGTATGAAACCGCCCATTCGTAGCGGTTCTCGCCAATGAT
>DAOSCC010000133.1:5723-6788 GCA_035361135.1 Clostridiales bacterium
ACAGTCCGTACTTGTTCCAGCCTGTACCACGAGGGTTCTCGCCAATGATGGCTATTCTTCCGCCTTTAAGGCCGAGATCGATCAATGCAGTGCCAAGTGCGTCGACATCGTCTTTGAATTGTCTGAACGTAACAGGCACGTATTTATCGCTTCCTTTCGGCTTATACAGGAATGCGGTCTTGTCGGAGTACAGTTCGACACTGGTTTCCATCATATCCTTTATCGATTTGATCTTTCTGACTTCATACAACGGAATGTTTTTCATAAAACCACCTCAGGTATATTTGCAAGCATTATCTGCATTATAGCTTACAGGGCATGTAAATATTATATATCATTTGTTACAAGTGTAAAAGAAAAGAAGGCAATTGGTGTGTAAAGATGTTTTTTGCCGGAAATTATTTCTCATCGATCCCTGGCATGGAGGGCACAGAAACGGGAGCTTTCTGCATCGGTATCCTCTTCATTGGAATTTATGCATAAGAAAGGAGAGTCTTTTGACTCTCCTTAAAGCATGCGCTTATTGTCATCTGAATAAGTCTGCAACCTGCAGTTTACCGTTTTCAATAAGTCTGCGTCTGCAATCTGCCGCCTGGAACAGGCCTGCACCTGCAGATTACCACCTGCTGCCGGTGGAGTAATTGTTTCTTGGCTGACTTCCGAAGCTGCTGTTCCTTCTCTGAGCTTTCCTGGCCCTCCTGCATTCCGGGCACCTTTGAGGCTCGTTTTCGAATCCCTTTTCCTTATAGAAGGCCTGTTCACCTTCCGTAAAGACGAATTCCTGATGGCAATCCTTGCAAATCAATGTTTTGTCGGGCATATTTTTACCTCCTGGTCGATCTGGATTTAACTGGTTTGGACTTAATTCCTCTGTTATCCAAAAAGACTAGGAGGTTTCGGTCGGCAAACTAATTAAATCTCTTGATATTCTGTATCTGACGATACGTACATATTATACCACTATAATCTGAAAGTTACAAGCAAAATTTGGAAGACTAGTAAATTATCCTCCTGACCACGATGTCGGACCGGATGCGCTGCCACACCGCGGGATCCTCCATGCCA
>DAOSCC010000134.1:0-6769 GCA_035361135.1 Clostridiales bacterium
CAGGCAGCTTCAGTTCCCCTGCAAGCGATATCTGTTTTGCAAACCAGGTCTTTTGCACATCACGTGGTGAATTGTCATAATAGTAATCAAGACCTATCTCGCCGATAGCAACTACTTTCGGATATGATGCGAATTCCTTCAGTACCGATATGATGCTGTTGTTCTGGTTGACCGCGTTGTGCGGATGTATCCCGACGGCGGCATAAAAAATGTCGTATTTCTGGGTCAGCGTAATATTTTCAACTGACGAGGCTACATTTTCAGACGCTGTCAGTATATATCCGACCCCGTTTTCCTTTGCCCTTGATACCACTTCGTCGAGATCGCCGGCAAACTGTGTGTCATACAGATGTGCATGCGTGTCAAACAACATATGAAACCTCGCGTAAGCTCACTGGTACTTGCCTTAATTATATCTTATTATCCCGGACACTGCAACAAAGCCGCCTGTAACTGTATTCAGGCGGCTTTCGATCCGTTGTTCCCTGCAGTGTTCAGTCGATCACGGAGCCATTGTCCCTGATGTCTGCCAGGCAACCCTGGGACCGCTCTGTCCGCAGCGGTGCCCGGACGGCCCCGGAGCCCCGTTCCAGGCAATACTCAGGAAACTTATGAACCACTGCTTATTTCACCGTCAAGCGTAGCGACGACCAGACCACTATCATTCGATGCGGCGAGGATCATTCCCTGCGACTCCACGCCTCTCAGCCTGGCAGGCCTGAGGTTTGCCACAAGTATGACCGATTTGCCGATGAGGCTTTCAGGGGTGTAATGCTTTGCTATTCCGGACACGACCTGCCTGGTCTCGCTGCCAAGCTCCAGTTTCAGTTTCAGGAGTTTGTCCGACCCCTCTATTTTTTCGGCCTCGAGTACTTTTGCTGCCCTGAGATCCAGTTTCGCAAAATCTTCTATCGTTATGAAGCCGCTCGTTCCGTCTGTATTTTTGTCATCAGCTTTGCCGGCTCCGGCGGCATTACGGACACCTGCAGCCTTGCAGCCTTCGGCCTGACCGGAACCTGAAGCTTTGCCGCTGTCTCCGGAAGTATCCTGTCCGCCTTGTGCATGCCCGCCGCTTGCTGCGCTTTCCTTTCCTTTTGCCGACATTGTCTCAAGTTCCTCGAGTTCCTTTTTCATGTCTATCCTCGGGAAAAGTGCCTCGCCTTTTTGGACCGCAGCGCCGGCAGGATAGCCGCCCCACTGCTTAGCGCTGTCCCAGGCGATAGCAGCGCTGTCCGAAATACCAAGCTGTTCCCACATCTTAGCCGGAGTCTCGGGCATGAACGGCTGTATGAGGATAGACACGATCCTCAGGCTCTCTGCAAGGTTGTACATGACGGCGGCGAGGCGTGGTTTGCTTTCTTCGGATTTCGCCAGCACCCATGGCATCGTTTCATCGATGTATTTATTCGCCCTCGATATGGCCTTCCAGATTTCTGCCAGCGCGGTGCTGAACTGGAACTTGTCCATAAGCTCCTCCACCGTATACGGCAGTTTTGCAAAAGTGTCCCTCAGGTCGCTGTCGTATTCCCCTTCTTCCCTCTGTCCAGGTATGGTGCCTCCGAAGTATTTTTCTATCATGGCGACAGTCCTGTTAAGGAGGTTGCCGAGGTCATTGGCAAGATCCGAATTGATCCTCTGGATCAGCGATTCGTTGGAGAATACGCCGTCGGATCCGAAGGGGACTTCCCTGAGGAGGAAATACCTTATCGGATCCAGGCCGTACTTGTTGATCAGTATGACCGGATCGACCACATTCCCCTTGGATTTGGACATCTTGCCGCCTTCCAGCAGAAGCCAGCCATGGCCGAACACCTGCTTCGGCAGCGGCTCGCCGAGAGCCATCAGCATCGCCGGCCATATGATCGTATGGAACCTGACTATCTCCTTGCCCACCAGGTGGACATCCGCAGGCCAGTATTTGCGGTAGGCGGAATCGTCATCCGAAAGGTAGCCCAGCGCCGTTATGTAGTTTGAAAGCGCGTCTATCCACACATAGACCACATGCTTTTCGTCAAATGTCACCGGGATGCCCCAGTTGAACGTCGTCCTCGATACGCAGAGATCTTCCAGGCCCGGCAGCAGGAAGTTGTTAAGCATCTCGTTGCGCCTCGACACGGGCTGGATGAAATCGGGGTTCTCTTCTATATACTTTATCAGCCTGTCCTGGTATTTTGACAGCCTGAAGAAATAGCTCTCTTCCCTGGTAAGCTCGACTTCTCTGCCGCAGTCGGGACATTTGCCGTCCTTCAGCTGCGTTTCTGTCCAGAATGATTCGCACGGCGTGCAGTACCAGCCTTCATATTCGCTTTTATAAATATCGCCCTGGTCGTAAAGTTTTTTGAATATCTTCTGCACGGTGACCTCATGCTCTTTGTCGGTCGTCCTTATAAACTTGTCGTTGGTGATCTTCATCAGTTTCCAGAGCTCTTTTATGCCGGCAACTATTTCATCCACATACTGCTTCGGAGTCACGCCTTTCTCCTCGGCTTTGCGCTGTATTTTCTGGCCATGTTCGTCTGTTCCGGTGAGGAACATCACGTCATAGCCACGGAGCCTCTTGTACCTCGCGATCGCATCTGCAGCCACGGTTGTATATGAATGCCCTATGTGCAGCTTGTCACTCGGATAATATATTGGTGTGGTGATATAAAAAGTTTTCCTTTCCATCTCATTGCCTCCATGTCCCTTTTAGCTTACGGTTTGCCGCAATATTTAATATAACCGGCCTCTAACCATTTCAGACTTTATTTTAATATACATTTTGGACATATATTTTTCAAGTGATATTTGGTACCGGCGGAATATATCACCGGGACGGAAAATAAAATCTAAACAGATCGGTGAAGGGAGCCGGGCCCATGGGAAAGCTGACCGAAACTGCCGCATTTTATGCAAAATTCGCAGGCAGGGTGCTGCCCGAAGCGTGCAGGCAGCGCAGCCGCGTCGGGGAAGAACTGGGGCACTGCCTGCCTGTTCCCCTCCCCAGCACGGATGAAACGGAAGAAGACCCGCTGTCAGGGATGTTTGCCGTCAGGCAGGCATGCTGCTTCTTATTCTCGATATGCCCGGGCGCCGATTACAGGGATCTTGTTCCATTCATATCATCGCTCCATCTCATTGCCGTAACCCTGGAAAAATACAGGAAAAAAAAGAACATAACAGACGAAAAGGAAATCCGCGACCTTTTAGGGTGCCTTTCGGCAGCGGCAGATCCTTCGAGGAACCTCCCGCAGTCGGGTATCCCCGGGATCCTTGCATGCAATATGCAGGATGCGGATACAGGACGCCGGGATACACATGCTAAAAACCGACCGCCACTGATGTGCCACGCGGAACAGTGCAGGCTCAAGCTGGCTGTCCTTCCCTCATACACACAGGTTTCGGCCAAAATAAAAAAGTACATGCAGATGTACATAGACGTACAGTCATACAGGCATTATCCTCCAATCATCAGCATGGACCTGCTTAAAACATGGAGCAGCAACTATCTCAAACGCTACCGCGACATTTCCTGCTGGGAACTGTGCGCTGCAGCCGATTCTTTCCTGGGGATCGCGGCAATGTTTGCGGCCGCATCCGTTCCGGACATCACGGAAGAAGAGGTGCTCTTGCTGGATGAGTTCTGTTTCCCGTGGCTCTGCGGTTTTTGCTCGATGCTCGGTTCGGTGGTCAGTTTAAGGATGTGGCCTGATTCGGACGGACTGAACTTCTCTTCATTCTACAAAAGCCTTAAGGAATGTGAAGAAAGGCTCATCTTTTTCGCAGAAAACACCGGGGCTGCCTGCCTGAAACTCAGGAACAGCAGCCTTTACCTGCTCATAATGAAAGCCGCCGCAGGGCTTTACCTGTCTGATCCCGAAGCAGGTTTCGGAATGCTGCGTCTTACCGTGTCGAACATAGTCCGGAAAACATCGCTGCGTCCATACCGTTATGCCGGTTCCCTGCTGCGCGCCCTCCGCCTGCTTTAAACGGGGACGTTCCTTCAAATTACCCGTCCGCCGAAAGCCGGACGGCTCCTGCATTCCGGCTTTATTAGCCGAATAAAAGATAAACAGCGAATGGCAGGGGACAGTTCTTCACTTAACAAGGACGTTAACCAAACCCGTACCTGGAACGCTGCCCGGATCCCTACCTGCCGAAAACCAGCGCGCATATGAACGCCGACGCGACTGCGCTGACGCCGTCCGCGATCAGTGCCGCCGCCAGTGTATATCTTATATTCCTGACGCCGACAGAGCCGTAGTAGACTGCAAGAGTATAGAAGATGGTCTCGGTAGATCCGAGCATCGTGCATGCCACTCTTCCCACGTATGAATCCGGGCCGTATTTGCTGATTATATCTGAGACGATCGCCAATGACGCACTGCCTGAAACCGGCCTCATCAAGACGAGTGGGAGAGCTTCCGACGGTATACCAAGCAGCGAAGCCGCCGGAGCCAGCAATCCGACAACGACGTCCAGCGCTCCTGACGCCCTGAAGACGCCTATGGCCGTAAGGATCCCAACCAGCGACGGCATTATCCTGGCCATGGTCGTGATCCCCTCGGCGGCGCCTTCTGTGAAAGCCTCGAATATTTTGACTTTCCGGATAAGGCCCGCGCCAAGTATAACCAGGATAACCACAGGAAGTATGTACATGGATATGGCAGCAAATATCGAGGATTTCATACCGTCGTCAACCTGTCCCCGTTTTTCCTCCTGTTCCTGCGCTCGTTCCTGTCCGCAGCCGCGTTTCCGTTCTTATCCCTGTGCCCATTTCCGCTTAAAAACCTGAACTGACCCTGCCTCCATTACCGCAGCTGTCTCTCTGGCGATCATAAACTTTCCTGTTACCCGAACCGGGTCCGATCCTGATACCGGGACCGGATCCTTTCCCGCTTCCTGGGCCGCGCCCGATACCAGCTCCATTTATTCCGGCATGGTACAGCCCGTTTCGCGTTGCCGAACCGGATCCTGCATTCCGTGGCCTGCCGTGCCTGGCATATGCATTCGGCAGGGACATCCCCGTATTTCGGGCCGATGCCGCGCCGGCATTCGATAAAGCAGGCATTCCGGCCTTCCACGCCAGCATCAGCACTTTAGCTGCCAGTATCCCGGCAAACGCAGCGCACAGTGAAGCCGCCCATATGCAAGGTATGATCTCAACCGGGGCTTTAGAACCGGCATCGCTCCTCAATGCTATCACAGTTGTCGGTATAAGCTGCAGCGCTGATGTGTTCAGCACAAGGAACATGCACATGGCGTCGGTGGCAGTATCCTTTTTCCTGTTCACCTTTTGCAATTCTTCCATAGCCTTTATCCCAAATGGCGTGGCAGCATTGCCCAACCCCAGGAAATTTGCCGACAGGTTCATGACGATGGCGCCCATGGCTTTATCGTTGCCGTCAAGATCCGGAAAAACCGGCCTGAGAATGAATTTTGCAGCTTTCGCTATAAAATTTATCAATCCGCTTTTTTCCATTATCTTCATCAGGCCGGACCAGAGACACATGATCCCGAGCAGCCCAAGGCCCAGTTCCACGGCCTTGCCGGCCGAATCGAAGGCTGCTTTGGTCACTTCGCCGACCCTGCCGTTTATGATGCCTGCCAGGAGACCGACGGCCAGCAGCCCCGCCCAGATATAATTCATATACTGCCTCCTCACAATTTCCAACCGGTCAATTATTTATATTGAGAATGCTGTTCCAAAATTACAGGAAATTGTACCCGAAACTGCCAAACACGATGTCGAATTTTGCATAATATTTTCTTTCGGTTTTTCCAGCAGATTTTACGGTTTTGCAAACCGCGAAAAAACGCGATTCTTATGTAATGAAAATATTCCCATTTCTCAAACTTGCTTTGGTTCCGGGCTTTGACCGATCACAGCGTATTGTTTTCACTTAATTTTCCATAACAATTTTTTGAATATATATAAAATAATTGTTGACTCAAACTGGAATTTATGCTAGTATATTTTTATAAAAGAATGTCGAAATATGTTAGTAAAGGAGGAAAGAGTATGAAATCCACCGGAATAGTAAGAAAAGTTGACGAGCTTGGTAGAGTAGTCCTCCCGATCGAGTTGAGGAGAACACTTGATATAGCCGAGAAGGACGCACTTGAAATATATGTCGATGGATCTACGATCATATTGAAGAAATATGAACCGGCATGTATCTTCTGCGGCGACGCCAAAGACGTCACTACTTATAAGGGTAAGAATATCTGCCCGAACTGCATGAAAGAACTCAGGAAACAATAATCGGTTCGGTAAAGATGCACATATTCACAGAGAAATACGTTTCACAGACAGTGCGCAAAATGTACAGGCACTGAGCATCCAAAAACAGTGAAGCCCGGCTTTGCAGTCGGGTTTTTTGTTTTACTGCCTCCCCCGGTCTTTCCCCAGAAGGCTGTTGTACACATCTCTTTTGCTGATTCCCCGGTCTTCCGACACTTTTTTCATTGCTTCTTTCCTGTCGAGCCCGCTGTCCATGTACATCCTGACGTGTTCCTCTATACTGACCTCTTCCCAGCTTTTTACTTCTTCTTCATGCAGTCCGCGTTCGTCCGCGCCCTCCAGGATGATGACGAATTCGCCTTTCGGGGGTTCGTTCCCGTACCTGGCAATAGCCTCGTCAAGCGTGGTCCGCCAGACCTCCTCGAACTTCTTGGTCAGTTCCCTTGCAATCGCAATGCGCCTGTTGCCAAGTAAATCCCTTAGATCCTTCAGCGTATGTATGAGCTTGTGAGGCGCTTCATAGAACACCATGGTCCTGGTTTCCCT
>DAOSCC010000135.1:0-6759 GCA_035361135.1 Clostridiales bacterium
TCATTGGAACAAATGAGCCGGCCAGCAGCTGTCCGCGAAACATACCCAATGCTGGATCGGCCGCCCCTTCGCTAAAGTCCAGCAACAAAACTTAATAACTTGTCGGGTCACAATCATCACCTTGTGACGAGGCCGTCTCTTTCCTTGCGTGCGAGCACAAGCTCAGAAGTGATCCATTCGTCGCTGCCGCGCTTTTTATGGTAAATACGCACGGTATCGCCAGGGAGTTTCGTATAGATGTAAGTCCTCAACTGCATCATCGTATTTATCTCATTGTCATCCACCCGCGCGATGATGCATCCTTCCCGTATCCCCGCCTTATATGCAGGCCCGTTCCTGTCAACATGGGCGACATAGATACCGTTTTGGATCTGCACCTGGCCGTCGATATACGGTATGGTCTGCCCATCGTACGCGAATATCCCCATGTAAGGCTCTTCAAATGTGCCTGTCTCCATAAGCCTTGCAACGACAGGCTTCACAATGTTGATCGGTATGGCGAAGCCCATCCCCTCGGCGCTTGTCACCTTTACAGTATTGATTCCGACGACCTCTCCCCTTGAGTTGAGCAGGGGCCCGCCGCTGTTGCCAGGATTTATGCTGGCATCCGTCTGTATCAGGTCTTCCATGTAATTTACGCCGTCTTCCGTTTCTATCCTGATGGTCCTGTTGAGAGCGCTGATGATGCCTGATGTGACTGATCTCTGGAAATCAAGGCCCAAAGGATTGCCGATGGCAATGGCATGCTCGCCCACTTCAAGCTTAGTCGCATCGCCAAGTGCCAATGGCGTCAGGCCTGTAAGGTTTACTTTCACGGCCGCCAGATCCAGTACGGGATCCGACCATACGACTTCTCCGTCGACGTACCTGCCGTCAGCCAGCGACACTACTATCCTGTTGCTCTTTCCCCCGGCTACATGATAATTGGTCAGGATATATCCATCCGAACTGACAATTACTCCTGAACCGAATCCGACTTCCGTCTCCCTGTTCCTGCTGAAAAGGTTTTCCTTTACGGCCCTTTCCACTGTTATGCCGACAACACCCGCAGTAGCCTTTTTGGCTACTCTCTGGGTCACAGGGATACTGGCCGCATAGTCTGCCGTACTGCCGGTCATATAACCATTTTCCGCCGTATTCCCGCCCTGTTCGCTCCAGCCGGTACCATTCGGATCCTGCTGCCCTGCGTTCCCGTTGAGATTCCCGGCCCCGCTTCCGGAATACTGCAGCCTTGCTCCAGGAGCCTTATTGCCCCTTTCGTCGCTATCAGCGACAGTAATAAGCCTGGGAACGGCAAAAAGCACCAGGAGGCTTACGGCCATTGAAGTAAGTACGGATGTGATCAGGATGGACGCCGACCCGTATCGTCTTCTGCTGTACATATATCATCAACCCCGTTTTCGCTTTATGACAGTCATGCTTATTATTTTCCGCGGTGTCATAAAGAATACGGAAAGCGGGCAGAAACATATACAGTAGCAATATTTCCATCCTGCTATTTGTTTTCGTCTGTCGTATCGATCGATGTGTCGGCCGAAAGGAAAGGCCTGATGATCTTTTTTACGCTTTTCTCAAATTTTGGTCTGGGCATCATGACCTGGTGTCCGCATCCAAGGCATTTGACCCTGAAATCGGCGCCGGTTCTCATGACTTCCCACTGTTTGCTCCCGCATGGGTGCTGTTTTCGGAATTCAACTATATCTCCCAGACGGTACCTGTCCGCCATTTACATACACCACCGTTCCATCTGCTCCTTCAGCCTGTACGAATGGCTGCCGGAACGATACATATCAGTAGTTTTTGAGATAAGCGTCGATTTCCCACTTGCTTATCTGCGTCTTGTATCCTTCACATTCCTTCAGCTTTGCTTCGATATACTTATTGAATATATGATCTCCAAGCAGTTCCCTTGCAAATTCACTCTGCCTCATCTCACAGATGGCTTCTTCCAGGCTTGCCGGCAGGGCTCCGATCTGCCCTGCGCATCTGTCCTCGTAGCTCATGTCGTACAGGTTCCTGTTTACCGGCTCGGGAGGCTGGATCCTGTTCTCTATGCCGTCAAGGCCTGCGGACAGTATCGCAGCCAGTGCCAGATACGGGTTGCAGCTTGGATCGGGACATCTGAGTTCGAGCCTCGTCGCGGTCCCGCGGGCTGAAGGCACCCTGATCAGCGGACTCCTGTTCCTCGCTGACCATGCTATGTAAACCGGGGCTTCATATCCTGGTATAAGCCTTTTGTATGAATTGACCAGGGGGTTTGTCAGCGCCGTTATGGAACGGATATTCTTCATCAGTCCGCCAATGAACCAGTAAGCCTCCTGGCTGAGCTCCAGCGGGCCGTTCTCATCGTAGAAGACATTCTTTCCTTTATTGAACAGCGAAGTGTTGACATGCATTCCGGAACCCGCTATGCCGTATACAGGCTTTGGCATGAACGTAGCGTGAAGGCCGTGTTTCTGTGCAATCGTCTTGACCACCAGCTTGAATGTCTGGATCGCATCAGCAGCATTCAGTGCGTCGGTATATTTGAAGTCGATCTCATGCTGGCCGGGCGCTTCCTCATGGTGGGACTGCTCCACCTCAAACCCCATTTCCTCCAGGGTGAGGCACATGTCCCTCCTGGCCTTCTCGCCCAGGTCCACGGGACCAAGGTCGAAATACCCCGCTTTGTCGTGGGTGATCGTAGTGGGGTTCCCTTCATCGTCGACAAGGAAAAGGAAAAACTCGCATTCAGGACCGACATTGAACGTATCGTATCCCATTCTTGCTGCTTTATTCAAAGCCCTCTTAAGTACATACCTGGGGTCCCCTTCGAAGGGCTTTCCGTCCGCGGTGTACACATCACAGATGAGCCTTGCGGTCTTCCCGATTTCAGAATTCCATGGCAGTATGACGAACGAATCCGTATCAGGCGACAGGTACATGTCAGACTCTTCGATCCTTACAAATCCTTCTATGGATGAGCCGTCGAACATACACTTGTTGTCAAGAGCCTTTTCCAGTTGCTTTGCCGTGATCGCCACATTCTTCAGCATGCCGAAGATGTCGGTGAACTGGAGCCTTATGAACTCGACCTTCTCATCCCTGACTATTTTTATGATATCCTCTTTCGTGTATCTGGACATCTGGTACACCTCCGCGATATAAAAAAACACACTCAGGCAAACCTGGATATCGTTCAGGAACTCTGCTGCTAAAACCAGACTGGATATAAACTGCCGCAGTTGCGCCGAACCGGATGCCGCCGGTATCCGGCAAAAATCTATCTCTATTTTACCATGAAAAAGGAACAGGGCAATATTAATTTAGGTTTTAAGCACCACCCAGGGCAGTTTGACTTAAAAACCGATTTCCTGTTCCATGACCCGAAAGCTGCATATTCAGCGTAAAGAAAACTGTTTTTAAAGCACTTGTCCGTCGCGATGGTATAATAATATTGCAGGCAGGATCGGCACCCGCCGCTTATTTTCGTTCAGGGGGCAATAAAAATGCAGAAGTCAAAATATCTAACGGCTTTATTGTGCGCGGCAGCAGTAGCTCTTACATCAACGGCAGCTCTGAATGCAGTTCCTTTCAGCTTCGCCGGTACGGAGGAAGCTGACGGCACGCTCCGTACAAAGGGGAGCAAAATCGTGGATCCCACCGGGCGAGAGGTACGCCTTTACGGGTTGAACTGCCCGAGCCTTGAATGGATCCATACAGGCGAACATATGCCCGAAGCCGTCATTACAGCCTTTGACCAGTGGGAAGCCAACCTGGTAAGGCTGCCGATGAACCAGGACTTCTGGTTCGGATACGATCAGTCCCAGACAGACGGCGGGAAAGCATACCGCAGGCTCATATCAGAGATCGTTGACATCGCGGCGGAGCGCAAAAAATACATCTGGCTGGATCTGCACTGGTCCAACGGCGGCACCGAATGGGGCATGAATACCGGCCAGCACAAGATGCCGGATAAAAACAGCCTTGTATTCTGGGAATCAGTCGCAAAAGAATTCAGGAACCATCCTTATGTACTATTTGGGATCTATAACGAGCCTCATGACATATCATGGGATGTCTGGAAAAACGGAGGCCTGGTTTTTGAATCGGTGGAAGTGACTGAAAACGGCAAAAAGACATCGAAAAGCATCAAGTATGAAGCTGTCGGCATGCAGGCCCTCATCGACGCCATCAGGGCGACAGGCGCAAACAACATCGTAATAGTCGGGGGCATCGACTGGGGCTTCGATCTGTCCAAAGCCGCAGATGAGAAGTACAGGCTCGTGGATACGCCTGAAGGCAACGGCATAGTCCTCGACACCCATCCATACCCGTGGAAAAACAAAAATTGGTCGCTGCTTATAGATAAAGCCGGAAAACATTATCCGATCATCGTAGGCGAATTCGGCACCGGACCCGATAAAAACGATCCGGACAAACCCGATGAAACCTACTTCAAAAACTACCATGAAACGCTTTTCAACTGGATCGAGGAACACAACTACAGCTTTGCCGCCTGGTCATTCCATCCGGGCGCAGGTCCATGCATTATAAGAGACTGGAGCTATGAACCGACTCCCTTCCATGGCGTATATGTCCGGGACTTCCTTATAAAGGCGGCGTCCCGCGGAGTAAGCCTTTTTGACGGGAATAACTACACAGGAAAGTCGATAGACATAAAGCCGGGCAAATATACCAGCGCTGATCTCAAGGCAGCCGGTATGGACCCGGCTTCCATCAAATCGGTAAAGCTGAACAACGACCACAGCCTGGCATACAAGCTGACACTGTTCTCGAACGACGATTTCCGCGGAAGCAGCCAAACCTGCATTTACAACATTCCGGACCTTCAGGCATTGTTAGCTGATAAAACCGTAAAATCACTGAAACTTGAAACTGTGAAGCTTGAAAACATCAATAAGGGCAGCAGTGTCGAATGCAGCAGCGGCAATGACCAAAGCGGTGCTGTCACCGACGGGGATGAGACGACCAGGTGGATAGTCGATGAAGAAGGCCCCAAATGGGTCATAACCGACCTGGGAACAGTCTGTACGATCCACAGGATCATACTTAAGCACGCATCCGGCAAGAACCTCAACAAGCATAACAATAACCAGGATTTCAAAGTAAGCATAAGCGCTGACGGCACAAGCTGGACAGAGGTATATGCAGCCACAGGCAATAAGGATTACGAAAGCGTGATCGATTTCGAGCCTTCCGCCGCACGGTACGTAAAAGTGGACATAATGAAGGGCAGCCAGATTCCGCCGCACACACGCGCAACCATAAGCGAGATCGAGGTTTACGGCTTAAAAGGATCGGAGACAGCCGGTGAAAGGTCTGCAGAAACTCAGGGCGGTGACGGTAACGGAAGCTTCGCCGGAAATCCCTGGATATGGCTCGCTTTTTCCGGTCTGGCTTCTATACTTGTTATAGCGCTTACGGTATTATCCAGGCGGAAAGAGAGAATACGAGGGACCGCATGAATGAAACAGTACTGTAATGAACAGGCTGCAGTATCCGTTAATGGGTATGATGCAGTATGAAAAGAATTCCGCTTAACACCTGAAAAATCATATAGTAAGCAAAGAGTGCACCGTCCGGATTAAAGGGCTGCAGTTATATAAACTACAGCCCCTTAATTTTAAGCATATCAGAAATCACAAAATCTCTCCGTCATAAGGCCCGGTTCATTGTTCCTTTTCGAACATGTCCTTTCCTACTCCGCACAGCGGGCAAACCCAGTCATCAGGAATATCATCAAACGGTGTGCCCGGCGCGATCCCGCCGTCAGGATCCCCCACGGCCGGATCATATACATAACCGCAGGCAGTGCAAACGTATCTGTCCATAGAATCAACTCCTTAAAAATGATATCTCTAATTATGTTCCCCTTCAATTATATCAATAAACAATGTTTTAAAAAAGCGGGGCGGTAAATATCCTGCCTGCTTCAGACATGTTTCTTCCTCCCGCCGGAAACCAGGATGATCCCGACGCCGATAAGCAGCACCGGCATCGCATATGGTTTGGTGTTGAAGCTAAGAAGCCTGCTCAGCGAGAATGAGAAGAAAAACAGGAATGACAGTCCGCTCAGGATGCCGATGGGGATCAGCAGCCCTTTTTCCCTGTTTCCGAATATATAAAGCTCAAAAAGTCCGAAAGCTATCGAGAATATGATCAGCGGCCAGGTTATGTCCCAGCCTCCGAACAGCATGTTGAACTGGAACACCAGGCCGAGCACCAGCAGTATCCCGCCGGGCACGAGCAACCCTGGATTCCTTCTGCTTCCGGAGAAATAACCATAATGGAAGAGCGCCCCGGGCAGCAGCAAAAACAGCGATGGCCAGAATTTTGCCAATAATGCTCCGGGATTGATGATCCTCCATACAGGTTCGAATATATCCACATTTCTTATAAGGAACAGTATACCAAGAGCAACAAGTATACCGCCCAGCACTCTGCCGGACCTTTTCATTTTAAAACCTCCCAGGTAAATAATCAGACATTGCCGTCTCTGTTCATACTTTCTATATAATTATAATGTCGCGCCGGCAAAATGTCTGATGATTTTGGGAGTGCAGACGAAAACATCTCATTTTTCCGCGGTTCCGGCTTCAGACCTGTCCGTGAGCAGCAGGCCGCTCTTTTCAAGCTTCCATATGACGAACCGTATGCCTGATGCTATAAGGTCCGCCATCCGCATCACTACATGGAGCCTTGTATTCTGCAGGATCAGAAAATCCATGAAGCCGCCGAAATTGACGATCCCGGTCA
>DAOSCC010000136.1:0-6746 GCA_035361135.1 Clostridiales bacterium
TGATAGCGAACATTATTACACGGAAAAACCAACTTCCGAATTGAAAGAATGCCAGTTCAGATACAGGATAAAAAATGCAGAACTGTCCCTCATTTCTGTCAGCGGGGTTTTCGCGTTCGAAAACAGGGTCGATAAGGCATCCGAATTGCTTATCCAGGCTTTCAGACCGTCGGGGCGTTCGGTGCTGGACCTGGGATGCGGCTACGGCGCTGTAGGGCTGTTCATAAAGGCGTTATACAAAGAGCAATTGGTCTGTCTTTCAGATGTGAATGAAAGAGCGGTAGAATATTCCATGCTGAATGCGTCAAACAACCATCTTGATGTAAAAGTCGTAAAGAGCGATCTTTTCTCAGCTTTCGGCGGGATAAGCTTCGCCGATATCGTTACAAATCCGCCCTTCGCCGCCGGCAAATGTCTGCTGGCAAACCTTATCAAAGAGGCTTATGAACACCTGAGCCCAAATGGCGCGCTTTGGACGGTGGCATACCACAACAAGGGCGGGTCTTCACTGAAGAAAATAATGCTGGAGCGCTTTTCTAATGTTGAAGACGTGGTAAAAAGCGGAGGCATCAGGGTGTATAAATCGGTACGCAATTGAGTACACAACTTAGGATTAAGCCGGTATTCAGGCTTTCGTGTAATATTTTCACGGTTAATACGATAATCCGGTCCAAATCCTGTCATAGACGGATCTGAAACCGTCAACGCTTTACCTTAAGCTTACAGCTCACTCTCCCAGATATTCCTGCAGCCGCTTCACTGCCTCATCGACTGTCAGGATATCCGTGGGGAAATCGAAACCTGATTTGTTCAGTTCATACATAAGCTCTGTGACTTGCGGCACATCAAGCCCCAGGCTCTTGATCCTTTTTACATCACTGAACACATCCCTCGGAGAGCCAAGCATGACGCACTTGCCCCCGTCTATGACGAGCACCCTGTCTGCCATGCCCGCCTCATCCATATGATGGGTTATATGGACTATGGTGATCCCTTCCCCGGTATTCAGTTTGCGCAGTATGCGCATGACTTCCTTTCTTCCGACGGGATCGAGCATTGCCGTTGCTTCGTCCAGCACGATGCATTTGGGTCTCATGGCCAGTATGCCCGCTATCGCGACCCTCTGCTTCTGCCCGCCTGACAACTGGTGCGGCGCATGCTTCTTAAATTCCGACATGCCGATCATTTCAAGGGCCTCATCTACCCTGGTCCTTATCTCCTTCGGCGGCACTCCCAGGTTCTCCGGGCCGAAAGCCACATCTTCCTCCACTACCGTGCCGACGATCTGGTTGTCAGGGTTCTGGAACACCATACCTGTAGTGCACCTGATATCCCAGAGCATCTCTTCATTGGTCGTATCTATGCCGTCGACTATAACAGTCCCTGACACCGGCAGGATCAATGCATTCATCAGTTTGGCCAGCGTCGACTTGCCGGAGCCGTTCCTGCCGAGCACAGCAAGGAATTCCCCCTGCCTGACGGCCAGGCTGACTTCGTCAAGCGCCAGTACATCCTGCCTGTCATCGCTGTTGGACCTGTAGACATAGCTTGCATTTTTTACTTCGATTATGTTCTTACCAGTGTTTTTGCCAACTGACAACGCTTAACCCTCTTTCTTTTCCCGGCTCATCAAAATATCCATGTACGCTTAGTGGTCAGCATTCCACATGATCAGCAACTGTTCAGCGGATAAGTAAATCAGGCAACACGGTTCTCATAACCCAGGCGGATCATCCATCCGACGAGCATAACACGAATAATCCGCTTGAAACAAAATCAGGGATTGGCCTTCGTTCCGGCAAATCCCTGGCATGGCTCACATAAATCTTACTGCTGCTTCGTCAGTTCGAGGATGACGACTTCCGCTCCGTCGCCCCTTCTCGGTCCGAGCTTGTAGATCCTGGTGTATCCGCCGTTAACACCCTTGTACCTCGGGCCGATCTCGTCAAAGAGCTTGTTGACGACATTGATATATTCGCCGTTCTCGTCCTTGACCCTGTATATCCACTTCATTGCCCTTCTCCTGGCACTCAGCCTTGAAGGATTATCGACCGTTACCATATCAGTTTTGACTTCCCTGTCAACGACCTCGTACTTCCTGCCGTTCTTCGAAGTTACGCTCTTGGTGATCTTTCTGCCCTTGCTGTCCGTTTTGGCAGCACTTACCTTGATCTGCTTCGATGTAAAATTCCCATCTTCTTTTATAGCCATGGCGATCAGCTTTTCAGCAATTGCCTGTACTTCCTTTGCTCTGGCTTCGGTCGTTTCGATCCTGCCTTTATGGAGCAATGCGGTAACGAGACTTTTCAACATTGCCCTTCTTTGATCGGTAGCACGTCCAAGCTTTCTAAGTGTAGGCATTTCTCTCTTACCTCCCTGAATTCCAATTTCATTCTTCACTCGGAGCAAGCGACAACCCCAAAGCATGCAGCTTCTGGAGTACTTCTTCGAGCGACTTTCTTCCCAGATTTCTCACTTTCATCATATCTTCTTCCGTCCTGCTGATCAAATCCTCGACCGTGTTTATACCTGCTCTCTTCAGGCAGTTGTAAGATCTGACGGACAGATCGAGTTCTTCGATGGTCATTTCAAGAACTTTCTCTTTCTTTGTCTCTTCTTTCTCGACCATTATTTCAGTATGCTTTGCCTGATCCGAAAGGTCTATGAACAGGTTCAGATGCTCGCTCATTATCTTGGCTCCAAGGCTTATTGCCTCGTCAGGCTTCAGGCTTCCGTTGGTCCAGACCTCCAGCGTGAGCTTGTCATAATCAGTGACCTGACCTACACGCGTATTCTCCACCGTGTAATTGACCCTTCTCACAGGTGTATATATGGAATCAACAGGAATTATGCCGATAGGCTGGCCGGGCTGCTTGTTCTTTTCAGCCGGCACATAGCCTCTGCCCTTGTTGATAACCATTTCCATGTAAAACCTGCTGTCACCATTCAGCGTGCATATATGCAGATCCGGATTCAGGATCTCCACATCAGAGTCGGCTTTTATATCTCCTGCTGTGATGGGGCCTTCACCCTCGGCGTCGATGTATATTATCTTCGGCCCGTCGCTGTGGAGCTTCATGGAAAGATTCTTGATGTTGAGTATTATCTCGGTGACATCCTCGATGACTCCTGGCACTGTTGAAAACTCATGGAGCACTCCGTCGATCTTGATGGATGTCACTGAAACTCCCGGCAGGGACGAAAGCAATATACGCCTGAGCGAGTTGCCCAGTGTTATGCCGTACCCTCTCTCAAGAGGCTCGACTACAAATTTACCATAAGTATTGTCTTCTAAAGACTCAACACATTCGATTCTCGGCTTTTCTATTTCTATCAACAAAAACCCTCCTTTGGCTTGCATTTTGATTTTTATGAGGGCAACTGATTCGTAATCCTTTTGTCATATCCAGTACTCTGTTCGCAATACCCTGATGCATGTAATGCAGGAATGGTCAGTTGCTTTTCAGGCTTTCCGGAGCACCGGCACCAGCGATGCTCCTTTCAGCCGTTTGAACTGGTTTAATCTATGGGTATATATCAACAGCATCAACAGATTACTTGGAGTACAACTCAACAATGAGATGTTCTCTGATCGGAAGATCGATTTCTTCTCTTGCCGGCTGTCTTACGACTTTACCGGTAAGATTCTCACTGTCGAATTCGAGCCATTCCGGTACTACCTTCCCGCCTGCGATATCGAGGATAGTTTTCAGTTTATCCGAATTTCTGAAGTTGTCACGTACCGTGATGACATCCCCCGGAGACAAAAGCAATGAAGGTATGTTGACCTTTTTGCCGTTCACTGCGAAGTGGCCATGCCTTACAAGCTGCCTTGCCTCAGGCCTGGATGTAGCAAGTCCAAGTCTGTAAACCACATTGTCAAGTCTGCTTTCAAGTATCTGGAGAAGGTTCTCGCCGGTGACTCCTTTTCTCTTGACAGCCATTTCGAAGTATTTCCTGAACTGGCTCTCAAGTATCCCATAAAACCTTCTTGCTTTCTGTTTCTCACGCAGCTGCATGCCATACTCGGACATCTTCTTCCTCTGCTGTCCGTGCTGTCCCGGAGCATACGCCCTTCTGCCAACAGAGCATTTATTGGTATAGCATCTTTCGCCTTTCAGAAAAAGCTTCTCGCCTTCCCTGCGGCAAAGTCTGCAAACTGATTCCGTGTACCTTGCCATCTGTCTTTACACCTCCAAATCACACTCTTCTTCTCTTGGGCGGCCTGCATCCGTTGTGCGGAATAGGCGTCTCGTCCTTGATCAGGCTGACATCGAGCCCTGCCGCCTGTATTGCTCTTATTGCGGCTTCTCTTCCGGAACCCGGTCCCTTGACGTACACCTCAACAGTCTTGAGGCCATGCTCCATTGCTGCTTTCGCAGCAGTCTCCGCAGCCATCTGCGCTGCGAACGGAGTACTCTTTCTTGAACCCCTAAAGCCCAATCCGCCAGCACTTGCCCATGAGATGGCATTTCCTGCTGTGTCAGTTATAGTAACTATAGTATTATTGAACGTAGAACGGATATGTGCCGCACCGCGTTCAATATTCTTGCGCTCTTTTCTTTTCCTGGTAGTTCTCTTCCCGGTAGCTTTAGCTGCCATGCGTTAATCAACCTCCTAACATTACGATTTCTTACGCTGCACTCCGACAGTCTTCTTGGGGCCTTTTCTAGTCCTTGCGTTGGTCTTTGTCCTCTGGCCTCTGACCGGCAAACCGGCCCTGTGCCTTCTGCCCCTGTAGCAGCCTATCTCTATCAGCCTCTTGATGTTCAGAGCAACCTCTCTCCTGAGGTCACCTTCCACCTTGTATTCCTTGTCTATCAATTCCCTGAGCCTGCTGATCTCGTCATCGGTCAGGTCTCTGACTCTCGTATCAGGGTTGATAGCGGTCTTTTCCAGGATCTCTTTCGCTTTGCTTCTGCCCAAACCATAGATGTAAGTAAGTCCGATCTCTACCCGTTTTTCCCTGGGCAGGTCTACTCCGGCAATACGTGCCATCTTGTCAAACACCTCCAAATAATCTTACCGTGTAACAACCTTATTAACTAAGAATTTCCTGCAGGGTCAGATACATTATGGCACATATGTCAACATAAATAACATACCTTAATATATTGACCCGGTATATATGATCAACACCCGGATCATGTGCGTTTAGGGCGCACAAGCAGCCGCTTCCGGGATGGTCAATTCAACTTTGTTCCAGGGATGGATAATTGATAATTGACCGCAAGTCAAGCTTAAATTATATCACACACCGCCCGAATAAACAAGCTTGCATGCGCAAATTCCAATTATCAGGTATCCGTCTGCTCCGAAACGTGTCCGGTGCATACAGAACATCAACCCTGTTTTTGTTTATGCTTCGGATTTGAGCAAATAACCATTACTTTGCCTTTTCTTCTGATTATTTTGCATTTTTCACATATAGCTTTGACTGAAGGTTTAACTTTCATTTTATGCACTCCCATCCGGTTAGAATATAGATTTATTACAATATTGTCTTTGATCTGCCGTCCCGTTCGGGACAAGCAGGACTTGAAACCATGTCCTCTATTTGGCTCTCCAGGTTATCCTTCCGCGGGTGAGATCGTACGGCGACAGTTCCAGTGTCACCCGGTCCCCCGGCAGGATCCTTATGAAATTCATCCTGAGCTTGCCTGAAATATGGGCAAGCACCCTGTGGCCGTTGTCCAGTTCCACCTGAAACATCGCATTGGGCAATGCTTCAACGATTCTTCCCTCAACCTCGATTACGTCTTCCTTAGACAAAACTCAAACCCTCCTTTTAACTGACAAAATCTGCAAGAGCTTTCCTGATTTCAGCATTTGTGATCCTGTCTCCGTTCTTCAGCTTCTCTGCAAGTCCTTCCGCAAATTTGTCTGTTATGTTCAGATGCTTTATTTTCTTTCTCTTCGGTTTCTCCACTTTACGCAGATCGCCGTCGCATATCTCAACATACAGATCATCGATCACTTTCGCCACTACGAATGCTCTCCCGGCATCCCTGCCGGCGCGGGATACAACTATCTGACCTACAGCAGCATTCAAGGGTCCTCACCCCTGAGTTTTGTCATGATAACCGGCTCGCCGTCTGTAACGGCTATGGTGTTCTCATAATGAGCGGACAGTTTTCCGTCAGCCGTTACCACGGTCCATCTATCATTGAGGATTCGCACATTACAAACTCCCTGGTTGATCATCGGTTCTATCGCCAGCGTCATTCCCGGCTCAATCCTGGGTCCTCTTTCCCTTGTGACATAATTGGGTATCTGGGGAGCTTCCCACAACTCCCTGCCTATGCCATGACCCACATAATCGCGCACTACCGAAAATCCATTGTTCTCAGCGTGTCTTTGTACGGCTCTGGAGATATCAACGATCCGGTTGCCTTTGACAGCGTATTTCAGTCCTTCATAAAAGCATTGCTCTGTTACTTCTATCAGCCTGCGGGCGCCGTCCGATATGTTTCCGACAGGGAAAGTCCTTGCAGCGTCGGCACAATAACCGTCAAAGCTGGCTCCCATATCGATACTAATAATATCTCCATCTTTTAACTCTCTTAAACCCGGGATCCCGTGTATGACCTCATCGTTGACCGATGTACAGATCGTACCGGGGAAGTCCGATCCGCCGTCAATGGGGCACGGCACACCCTTGAACAAAGGTATCGCTTTCAGTCGGGTTATATAGCTTTCAGCTATCCTGTCAAGTTCCAATGTTGTTATGCCGGGTCTGACCGCCT
>DAOSCC010000137.1:0-6721 GCA_035361135.1 Clostridiales bacterium
GGAAAAGAGGATGAGGCCAGGGCATATCAAGGCGATGATAACTTCACCGATGCCGACCAGGTGAAATGGCCGGAAGGAAGGAATATCCTGGCATATCTCAAGGATAACCCGCAGTACGGGTTTATCGGATACCCGGACGGCAGGTTCGGAGTCGACGATAAGTTACTTCCCCGGCAGCTTTATAAAGTATTGCTTACGGCAATGGGATATAAAGAAGGAGAAGACTTCAGTTACGCAGACGTAATAGAGTTTGCGCAGGCCAGGGGCTTCACCGGGCTCAGTCCAGATAATGGCCCTGTAAAAATAGCCCAAATGATATCTGCGGTTGTAGAGGCACTGGGACTTCCCACGGCCGACGGGCAGCAAACCCTTGCCGGCAAATTTGGCCTTGCTGCATTCGCGCAGTTCGGTTCTCCCGTGATCGACGGGGAAGTGGATGAAATATGGAGCAAAGCCACACCTATTGTTCCGAGATACTCCACAACGACCGAAAACACTACAGCTGAGTTCAGGGCCATGTGGGATGACAAGGCCTTGTACATATTGGCCCAGGTAAAGGATGAAAACTTGTCAAAAGATTCCGTCAACCCATACGAGCAGGATTCGTTGGAGATCTTCCTCGACGAGAATAACGACAAGACAAGGGAATATGGAGCGGATGACCTGCAGTTCCGTATCAACTATGCAAATGAAGAAACTGCCGACAAGGGCGATCTGACACGTTTGTATTCGCAGGCGAAGGTCGTCGACGGCGGCTATGTTATCGAGGCAAGAATAGCATGGGACAAATTGGTGCCGGCAAATGGTAAGGTCGTTGGCCTTGAGCTGCAGATCAATGATGCGAAGGGCGCGGCCCGTGTTGGTACGATCAATGTATTTGACGGTACGAATAATGCATGGCAGAACACGGCATTGTTTGGCAACCTTATCCTGGAAGGGAAGGCTCCCGGTTCGTTAACGGGAAAAGATCCTTACACGCTTCTGAGCTTTATCAAGAGCATATACAGGAAATATAACAAGGATGATTACAAGAACTTCGATATCGTAGAAGAAGCCATTATTGCAGCAGAAGCTGTCGCAGCTGACAAGGATTCCACGCAGGAGGATTATGATGAACAGTATGCCAATTTGCAGAAAGCGTTGAGCCAGCTGGAATATACTGAAGAAGCTGCGAAGATCAAGCGCTTTGCAGAAATGCCTTCCGAGTACAAGGATGTTTGTACATCCGGCGGGACTATTGAGACTTTGTCATATGACGTTAAGATCAGCGTTAAGGACGAGGATGGCACGGAAACAGAAAAAACTGATACCAAGTACCTCAATGTATACCTGCCGTACGGATACGACCCGGATGACAAGGCTGTGAAGTACAATGTGCTCTACCTGATGCATGGCGGCGGCGAGAACTGGCAGCTGCTCTTCGGAGGCCCGGGGGAAGAGCGTGAATTGAAGAGGATCCTTGACAACATGATCGCCAGGGGCGACATTGATCCGTTGATCGTCGTTACGCCGAGTTTCTACAATAGTGACGGATCATTTGACTTTAACGCGTTTGCCGGCGAAGAATTGCTTAACCAAATAATTCCTCTTGTAGAAGGTAAATACAATACGTATGCGGCAGCGGCCGCAGCAGCATCGGACGGTGCAATTACTCCTGATGTCATCAGGGCTACGCGCGGTCACAGGGCATTCGGCGGATTCTCGATGGGCTCCGTTTGCACATGGGCTGTTCTGGCCAATTGCATCGATTACGTTAAGCACTATATACCGCTGAGCGGGGAAAGCTGGACATTCGAAGGCAACACTCCGGCAGAGAGGGCCCAGGCGATGGCGGAACTCCTTAAGGCCCACAACATGGGCAGCCGCGATTTCTATATTTTAGGTGCTACAGGCAGCGCGGATATCGCTTATCCGAACATGAAGCCGTGGATGGATGCACTGGAGGAGATCGGTGATCCGTTCATATTCAACAGGGACCTTACCGTGGGCAACTGCTACTTCATGGTAGGAGAAAACGGGACACACGCATGGAACTTTGTCAACCAGTACTTATACAACATTCTGCCCGACTTAAGCTACTTGTTCAGTTCTGAATCCTAAGTCCCTGGCAAGACAGCTGCAGGCTGGTACGCCAAAAAGCAGGAGGGAGATTAACGTCTCTCCTGCGCTTTTATGGGCGGCCTGCCATGCCAGGACGATGAATGCCGGAAGGCCGCAGATGGACTCAGTTGGACTGTTTTTCTGCGAGGTGGATGCAAGCCGTGCAAAATGATATAATTACCAGTGGAATAGGTGAAGGAGTGCTGCTGCAAGGTAAATTCGTCCGGTAGCGGGGGGTTGTCCATGCGTAATGCTAAGAAAATTGTTTCCGCTATAATGGTCGTAATTGCCATATCATATATTGTCATATCTTTATGGGATTATAGCGGGAGAAAAAAAGAATTTTTTGATGACCCGGATAAAATTTCACCACCCGGCAGAGCAGTGTACAGTGATTTGGAGAAAGGCACTTACTATATCTTCGTTTTAAGCAGGCATGCTCTTTTGTCCAACCAGGTCACGATAATCAATAGGGACCTGATAGACGGGATGGAATTCAGGGTCAGGAACTTAACTGATGACAAGGAAATCGCGCTGGAGGATATTACCGGCCGATTCACGATACGTACCGGAAGAAGATCAGGTATATATTCGGTACGAAAATTCCGGTTGGACAGTCGGGGAGACATTGAACTGGAAGTTTCGGGCAGCAGTTCTGAAAGCGAT
Source organism: Clostridiales bacterium (assembly GCA_035361135.1). Classification (GTDB taxonomy): domain Bacteria; phylum Bacillota; class Clostridia; order Acetivibrionales; family DTU013; genus DTU013. The sequence continues at coordinate 2,767 of DAOSCC010000137.1, forward strand.
GACGTCAAGGTGTTTATAAGCAGTAAAATGATACCCGCTGCCGGAGGATTTGAAGTCTTCGGCCGTATGTTTCTTGTGGTACTGGTCCTGATGGTATTACAAATCGTTATAATACGCATATTGAAGCGGTTGGGTGTTGCTCGCTGATGCAAAGAATGAAAATAAGCCGGAGTGGATCCGGCAGGCAACAGCTGCATTGAGGCCGGCAGTTTCGGACAGGCAATACCGTCAGCTTACTGATATTTTGAGGCAGCAAAAACAGTACAGGCACACCAGGCAGTCATACGTCTGCAATAACAGGATTCGTGACTATCTGGCGTGCCTGCCATGTTATATGCTATATTCCATACTCCCTGCCATATTCTAAAAGACCGAAAGGACCTCGGCGCCTTTCTTTACGAAGGCTATGAACTGATGCAGTTCCGCGTGGGCATCTACAAATTTTCCGCCTTCATATTCCTGCTTATCGTTGACATTGACCCATGTCCCTGCCGGAAGGTATACCCTGCGGTCTGTCTGCCCCTGGTTGACGATTGGGGCGAATAGGATATCGCTGCCGAACATATACTGGTCTCCCAGGGTATAGCAGACTTCATCATCCGGATATTCATAGAACATCGGACGCATTATCGGAGCCCCTGTCTCGCTTGCGATATCCATATACTTATGGATATATGGACGCAGCCTTTCTCTCAGTTCGATCAATTCCTTCAATATGGGATACACTTTTTCTCCAAAGCTCCAGATCTCGTTGTCTCCGCCGCTCGGCTGCAGGGTTTCGGAATCGCGCAGCGGATGGTTTTTGGCTCTTTTCCTGTCGCCGTGCAGTCTCATGACGGGGCAGAATACACCGAACTGGAACCAGCGCACGATCAATTCCCGGAAATACTCACTTTCCGGGTCGCCGCCCCAGAAGCCGCCTATATCACTGTTCCACCAGGGTATCCCGCTCATTGCCATGTTCAGTCCGGTCTTGACACTCATCCTGAGGGATTCGAAGGTGGACGGGATGTCTCCGGACCATACCAGCGCGCCGAATTTCTGGCTTCCGATCCATGCAGCCCGGGTCAGTGATATTATCTCGCTTTCACCGGCACTTTTGAGTCCTTCGTAAAAGAGCTGAGAATAATGATAGGGATACAGCAGCGCTACTTCTTCTCCGTTTCCCCTGTAAAAACGCAGATTATCGTATTGGTTCGGATGGAATTCGGGTTCTGCCTGGTCGAGCCAGAAAGTCTTTATCCCGTTTTTATAATAATTTTCATAGATTTTGGACCATACGAATTCCCTGGTTTCGGGATTCATCGCATCAAAGTATGTCTGGAGTCCATGGAAGTCAAATATCCCGTACTGGCCTCTTTCTGTCCTTACAAGCATATTGCGTTCGTTCATGTATGCATAGTTTTCGCTTTTGGGATTTATCGTAGGCCATACCGAAGCGATCACCCTGATACCCATTTCATCCAGTTCCTCGCACATTTTCTTCGGGTCGGGCCAATACCTGGGATCCATCTTCAGATCTCCCTGCTCCGTCCAGTGGAAAAAGTCGATTATTACAGCAGAGATCGGTATCCCGCGCCTTTTATACTCTCTGGCCACCTCGAGCAGTTCATCCTGGGTCGTATATCTAAGCTTGCACTGCCAGAATCCTGAAGCCCATGCCGGGAACTTCGGCGCATGGCCCGTGAGATCTGCGTATTTTGACATGACCTCCGCCGGGGTATCTCCCGCTATAACGACATAATCCACCTGCTTCGTGGAATTCGCCTCCCACAGCGTGTGATTGTGGGTCAGTTCGCATCGCCCGACGGACGGATTGTTCCAGAGGAACCCGTAACCCCTTGAGGAATATACGAAAGGTATGGAGGATTTCGTGTTCTTGTGCAAAAGCTGGCTTGTTGAGCCTTTCAGATCGAAGCAGTTGTTCTGCTCCTGTCCCAGGCCGTAGAAATGCTCATGCTCGTTTGGCTCAAATATTACTGTTGCCCGGTGGTTATCAGCGCCAAGCGACCGATACTCCCTGTACCTGCTGTAAAATGCCATTTCTGAGCGTTCGGCGAGTATTTCCTTCCCGTTTTTATAATAGACGACCTTTCCGTTTTTGAATATTTCAGCCGATATTTTGCCGTTTACTATGGTTGCCTTTTCTTCATCGGTATTTATACTGCGCTCTGCTTCAGGCTGGGCAAGAAGATTCCAGTTTTCATCCGCTATTGCGGAATTGGGGGTCGACCTGAAACGCAGGCAGTCTTTTCCCCATGGTTCAAGTATCGCTATTTCGTCCCTTTTTTGAAATACGATACTGTTTCCCCTTACATTTATAACACCCATATTTTCCTCCTTCCCTGTCTGCACGACAGCTTCACGGGACTGATATTAGTGGAAACTCCTGTTACAATTACACCATAAATTCTGTAAAATTGCACTATTCTGACTGCAAATGGTCCCTTGTCCCGGGCTGTGACCAAAAAGGCACAGGCCGGGACAGGGAATCTTTTCCTGTCTCGCTCCCGGAACCCTCGGGTCACCTGTCAGGCGTGAAAGCGAAAGACGCTCAGTGAACGGGGTCCAAATACATGCTCGAATTCCGGCTTTTCAGCCCGGAACGGTCTCTCCGTATAAGAAACCTTTTTTGGATCGTCAAAGCTGTTCTCATCATCAGGAGCATAGCCCTTCATTTCATATAATGTTCCGTTCAGCCTCTGCGCGCCATACTGTTCAAGCGAGATGGTCACGGGCCTCTCATGTTCAGACAGGTTGACTATCTTTACGATCACGTCGCCGCTTTCGTGATCGAGACTGGCCGTATAATACAGCGGATCTATGACCGGAAGGCTGTCTTCAGCCTCATTGATCACGGATCCGTTGATTATTCCGGTCATTTTGCGCTGCGTCACCCGAAGCTCGCAGCGGTACTCCACATCTTCTTTTACTGTAAAAAGGCTTTGGGTAAGGTCGGATGATTTCCCGTTTACCACCGAGCGGAGGAAAGAATCCTGGTTCTGCCATGCTCCTACTTTCCAGCTTAAGTAGTTATCTTCATTTTGCCAGCCAAACCGTATCTCGAAGCCGCGATCGCCGAAAGGAGAGTCCTGGTTGCTTTCATCCAGCTTCACTGCCGTGAAACGCAGGATAAAATCACCTTCTGTCTCTGCGACAGGGATAAGCGATGCTCCGCCGGCTGACACATCGGGAAGCTTGCTGACCGTTCCCGTGTGAGGATCGACAAGTTCAAAGTCTTTATACTGGACAGTTGCTTTTGTAGGTACGACGACTATTTTGCCCCTGACCGGTTCGTACGTTTTCTCGGGTTCCGGCAGGTGCTCCGCGCTGACGGCAAGCAGGTCGTCCCCCTGGTGGTTCATGAACAGCTTCTGGACATAGTAGCAGGCGGATCCGAACGCCTGGTGGTTGTTGAAATATATCAGGTCGGGATACCATTTCTGGTAGCCTGTATTACATAAAAGGGGAGCGTAGCAGGCAAGCCCGACGGCAGGAGCTTTCTCCAGCCCGATCATATAGGCGGCTTCCACCAGGGCATTGCGGTATGTACTGCCCCAGGATGCGTATTCGCCCAAAAAGACCTTCGGACCGTTTTCCGGGTAGCTGTCATAGCGGTGCATGTTGGCCATGAACCATTCCGGCGCCTGGTAATAATGCTCGTCCACGTAATCGGAACCGTTTTCCTTTGCGGATGCCCATCCTCTTTCAAATTCGCTTCCTGCGGCGTTTGGTCCCGCCGTATTGATGAGTTTGATTTCCGGGTATTTTTCCTTTACGCGTTTGTGGATCAGCTCATAGCGTACGAAAAAATCTTCTCCGACTTCTTCGTTCCCGATACCCAGGTATTTAAGGTTGAAAGGCTCCGGATGCCCGAGTTCAGCGCGTTTTTTGCCCCAGACGGTATCCGGGCCGCCGTTTGCGAATTCTATCAGGTCGAGCGCATCCTGGATCC
>DAOSCC010000138.1:0-6679 GCA_035361135.1 Clostridiales bacterium
ACCGTACCTCAGACGGAGCCTCGGGGTCGTATTCCAGGATTTCAGGCTGCTGCCGAACAAGACTGTCTATGAGAACGTCGCATTCGCGATGATAATAACCGAGGCGCTGCCCAAGGAAATAAGAAGGCAGGTGCCTATGGCACTGGCGCTTGTCGGACTGAGCAGAAAGGCGAACATGTATCCGCACCAGCTTTCGGGAGGTGAGCAGCAAAGGGTCGCACTGGCCAGGGCTTTGGTCAACAACCCTGCCCTGCTGATAGCTGATGAGCCGACAGGCAATCTTGATCCGGAGACATCCTGGGAGATAATGAAACTTTTGAGCGAGATCAACCACAGGGGTACGACCGTCATTGTCGCGACACATGAAAAATCCATTGTCGACGAGATGAAAAAACGTGTCGTCGCCATCAACAAGGGCGTGATCGTAAGGGATCAGGAGAAAGGACTTTACAGGGATGAAGATAAGAACACTCAGATATTTTATTAAGGAAGGTTTCGTAAATTCATACAGGAACAAGCTTATGTCGCTGGCGTCGATCCTCATTGTGGTGGCGTCGCTCATCATATTCGGAGTGTTTGTGCTGATATCGCTGAATGCGAAGCACAACATAGAAATCTGGAAGGAGCAGCCGCAGCTCCAGGCATTTTGTTACGAGCAGCTGGACGAGACGCAGATACGCCGCGTGGAGGAAATCATAAAGGCCGATGACAGGATCCTTTCCTATGAGAAAGTGACCAAGGAGCAGGCCATGGAGAGAATGCGCGAGAAGCTCGGGCAGGAAGCGGCCATACTGGACGGATACGGAGCGGATATTTTCCCTGTATCCTTTATAATTAGGCTGAAGGATGTGAGCTACAGCGACGAGGTCGTAAAAGATCTTGAAAAAGTGACCGGTATAGAAAAGGTCAGTTATTCCCATGATACCGTTGAGATGATCACGAGAGTATCCCATTGGTTCAGCCTTGGATGCAGCGTGATGATAATAATATTCCTGGCCGCATCGGTGTTCATTATTGCAAACACCATAAAACTGACCGTATTCGCAAGGCGCAAAGAAATAAGCATAATGAAATATATAGGCGCGACGGACTGGTTCATACGCTGGCCTTTTGTTGTAGAAGGTGTTATAATTAGTATTACAGGGGCAATTTTGGCATTTATTATTTCTGCTTACGGATATAAGGCCGTGGTCGACAAGTTTTCACAGGATGCGTTTTTTGCGCAGACAAACCTTCTGAGCCTGCTGAGCATCGAAAATGTATGGAGCAAGATCGCCGTATATTATGCGGCGATAGCCGTCGTTGTCGGGGCGTCGGGAAGTTTCCTGTCGATGCGCAGGTACCTGAAGGTGTGAGAACTTAAAATCCAATGCATGGGGGACAGGATACGTGAGGATGAAGAGATTCACTATAGCGGTTCTGCTTATCGCACTCACAGTTTGTTCTGTGTGTCCGGTAATGGCCGACGAACTTTCAGAAGCTAAAAACAAGAAAGCAGCAGCGGACAACCGGATAGCTGACCTGACGAAAAAGAAACAGACGGCAACAAAAGAAAAGGCGGCGCTCGAGCAGCAAAAGAAGAGTTTGACACAGCAGCAGAATGAAGAAGCGAATGCTATAGAAGAGTTAGAGAGGCAAATTTCCGAAGCACAGGAACATCTGCGGCAGACCGAGCTCGCGCTTGCGCAGGCTACAGCCGAGTACAACCAGATGGATGAACTGGTGAAGACCCGGCTCCAGGTCATGTATAAAAATTCCGGTACGACCATGCTGGATACCCTTCTTTCATCAGGAAGCGTCGTCGAGTTTTATGAGAGACTGCATTATATGCAGGTTATATCCGAGAATGACAACAAGCTGATGCAGCAACTGGAAGAGGCAAGGCAGGACGTGGAACTCAAGAAGCAAATGCAGGAGCAGGCCAAGGCGCTCCTTGAGGAGAAGCTTGCGGAGAGAGAGGAACGGCTGCAGCAGATCAAGACTTCCAGGGCGCAGGTCGAGGGCGAAATTTCTCGGACACAGAAAGAGATAGAGCAGCTTGAGAAAGAGATAGATAAATGGCTCGAAGAGTCCAAGAAACTGGCCAGCCAGATCAAGAACCTTTCCACGAAGAAGAAGTATGTCGGCGGATCGATGACATGGCCGTGCCCAAGCTCACAAAGGGTAACATCGACATTCGGGATGAGGAAGCACCCGATCCTCAGGAAATACAAGATGCACACCGGGGTCGACATAGCCGCGGACAAGGGCGCAGCCATAGTCGCGGCAAACAGCGGCACTGTAATAATGGCCGGTTATGATAGCAGCGGCTACGGAAATATGGTAGTCATCGACCATGGCGGCGGCATCACCACTTTGTATGCGCATGCCAGCAAGCTGCTGGTCAAGGTGGGGGACAAAGTCAAGGCAGGACAGAACATAGCCAAGGTTGGAAGCACAGGCCTGTCCACAGGAAACCACCTGCACTTCGAAGTCAGGGTCAACGGTGAGCCGGTGGATCCGATGAACGGATATCTGAGCAAAAAGAAGTAATATCAGTTCGCCGACAGGACAGGATAATGCAAAAAACATAAATAAGCGGTCAAGCCCGGTTGAAAAACCGGGTTTATTTATTTCAGCGGCCGCATAAAGATATAAGGAATCAACTTTTGGGAAGTGTTTTTATGCGCAGGCTTTTTTCAATCCAGCAGGTCGCTGTGATCGTCGCCGTGACGCTGGCAGTTTCCGTCGGTGCCGCTGCGTTTATCTTTTATTCGGTCCATACGGCGGAAAACAGGTATATGATAACCTTTGACGCCAATACTGTTGACTACAGGAATGTGGTCAAATTCAACCGCGTCATGGATATCCTTAAAAATGACTTTTACCAGGATGTCGATGAAAACAAAATGCTCGAAGGAGCAATAAACGGCCTGGCGGAATCGCTCGGAGACCCGTATACGGTGTACTTCGACAAGGAGCATATGGATGCCTTCCTTGAGAAGTCAAGGGGCAGTTACGTAGGAATAGGGGTCACTGTCAACCTTGATGATGACGGCCTGCTGACCGTCGTCGAGCCTATGAAGGGTTCTCCCGCGATGGAAGCGGGCATGCAGCAGGGCGACAAGATCGTGAAGGTGGACGGCAAGGATGTGACGTCGATCAGCGATGAGAACATGATCATCAGCATGATCAAGGGGAAGGAAAACACCCGCGTGAAGATCACCGTATACAGACCCCTGGAGAACAGGTATGTCGAATTCGATATAAGACGCAAACGCATCAAGGCATCGAATATCAGGAGCGAGATACTGGACGGGAATATAGGGTATATAAAGATAGTCATGTTCGACAGCGAGATAGCCAAATACTTCAGGAATGATCTCAACAGCATGATCAAAAAAGGCATAAAAGGGCTTATTATCGACCTGAGGGACAATCCCGGCGGATCTTACGAGCAGGTGGTGGAAATAGCCGACAGCCTGCTCCCTGCCGGCACGATAGTTTATACGGAGGACAGGAACGGCAGGAAGGAGTACAGGAATTCCGACAAGGCATATGTCGACATCCCGCTGGCGATCCTTATCAACGGCAACAGCGCCAGCGCGTCCGAAATACTCGCTGGCGCAGTCAAGGACCACGGAAGGGGCATACTTGTCGGTACCAGGACATTCGGCAAGGGACTGGTGCAGGAACTGAAACTCCTTGAGGACGGTTCCGGTCTTAAAGTCACCATTTCACGATAGTTCACACCTTCGGGAGTCTGCATACAGGGGACCGGCATCAAGCCTGATTTAGAGGTAGGCGTATTCGACGAATACAGGAACCTTCCTGTTTCGCATATCCCGAGGGACAGGGATGTCCAGCTAAGGTCGGCGGTCGAGGCATTGCTTGGTGAGATTGAGCAGCCCGGGAAATAGAGTAAGAAGTATGAATAAAAGGTTTTTTTCTCCACAAACTATTAAGGGTAATGCTACTAACGTACGGAGAGGTGTGAAGATGGAGAAAAAAACGGATCCCAATGAGAAGCTGAAGTTTGAGATCGCCAGCGAACTGGGGCTCAGGGAGAAAGTCATGAAGTATGGATGGAAGAGCCTGTCCGCCAAAGAAACGGGCAGGATCGGCGGGCTGGTATCAAAAAGGAGAAAGGCGCTGCAGAATGGAGACCAGGAGACGTAACAGAAACGTGCGCAGAGGTATCACAGGATAGAAACAGGCCACGGATGCACAGGAGGCGTATGGGAGCCGCATATCACCGCATGCGGCTTTTTTGCCGCGAATTTTTGTGGTATCATTACGGATGGGCATCATGGAAGCAAAGCGGGGTGGCGGCGATTTACGGGGATTTTGCATATTATTACGACAGGCTCATGTGGGACGTGGACTATTCCATGTGGACCGATTATGTGACGGATATTTTCAAATGGCACGGCTGTGAGCCGAAAATGATAGCGGACCTCGGGTGCGGTACCGGAAGCTTCTGCCTGGAGATGTCCAGGAGAGGCTTTGACATGATCGGAATCGACATATCCGCCGAAATGCTGAGCATTGCGAAGCAAAAGGCTGTCAGCGCCAATGCAGATATCCTCTTCCTGAACCAGGACATGACGTCCTTCGAACTCTATGGCACCGTGGATGCCGTTACTTGCCTTATGGACAGCATAAACTACGTTACATATAAAAACGACCTGAAGCGGCTTTTCAGGCTTGTGAACAATTACCTGAACCCCGGGGGGATCTTTGTTTTCGATGTCAATTCACCGTACAAATTCGAAAGGATACTGTCTTCCAACGTGTTCTGCGAGTCATCGGAGGATGTCTCATACATCTGGCAGAACACATATGATAAACGTTCGGGGCTATGCAGGTTCGACCTTACCTTTTTCGTGAAGGAAGGCAAGTACTACAGGAGGTTCGATGAGACTCATTATGAGAGAAGCTACGGGACCGATGAACTGCAGCAGATGCTCCTGGCTGCGGGACTGACCGTTCACGGGATATACGGGGCATTCGGATCCGGGAAGCCTGGTCCGAAAACAGAAAGGATATTTTTCGCATGCGGGAAACATAAATAATATTCTTGTCGGATATTGTATAAAAAGCCTGTGTTTAGGCAAACATAAAGTTGCAGGTTGTTTATGGTAAACGTCGAATAACGCCGATTATGCGGTTTATTTGATTGACAATTCGTGAGCCGGTGTGTTACACTGATTAAGGTTTGGCAAAAGAAGCGAAAGCGGTCAGACCCAAGTAGAATTCAGGAGGTTTATCGTAATGCAAAAAGGTAGGGTTAAGTGGTTTAATGCAGAGAAGGGTTTTGGTTTCATCGAGAGAGAAGACGGCAATGACGTGTTCGTTCACTACACCGCGATCCAGATGGACGGATTCAAAACCCTCGAAGAAGGCGCTGAAGTAGAGTTTGAAGTTGTTGAGGGAGCAAAAGGCCCTCAGGCTGCAAACGTCACGAAGGTTATGTAATTAAAGTTGTATCAACTTTAACATAAATCCAGTCAGCACCTAAGCCCCGATATCAAATATCGGGGTTTTTAGTTGGAAGGACCGGGTAAAATTGCTTGTGTAAAGATTTTAATGGCAGAGGAGTCGGGATATGGAAGACCACATAGTCAGAGCAACGGCAGCGGACGGTTATGTGCGCGCATTTGCCGCTGTGACCACGAACCTGGTGCAGGACGCCCATAAGATCCATGAAGCTTCGGGAGTCGCCACTGTGGCGCTTGGCAGGACACTTACGGCGGCTGCAATGATGGCAAGGATGCTGAAAAACGACAAGGATACGATGACTATTCAGATCAGGGGGGACGGTCCTCTGGGACTGATAGTGGTCGTAACCGATGCGTTTTCCAATGTCCGGGGATATGTCCACAACCCGCAGGTGTATCTGCCGCTTAATCCCGCAGGCAAGTTCGATGTGTCCGCAGCCGTAGGTAAAAACGGGTATCTGAACGTTATAAAGGATCTTGGCCTCAGGGAGCCGTATATAGGCTATGTGAAACTGGCATCGGGCGAGATCGGAGAAGACATTGCATACTATTTCGCTGCCTCCGAGCAGGTACCGACGGCCGTATCGGTGGGAGTCCTCGTGGGCCCGGACCAGAACGTGCTGGCGGCTGGAGGCTATATAATCCAGCTTATGCCCGATGCAGGCGAAGAAATAATCGATTATCTCGAAGAAAAAGTGATGTTTGCGGACTCCATAACCTGCATGCTGTCGGACGGGATGGACGCCGAAGCCGTACTGCGGAGCCTGCTGGGCGAGAAAGACCTCCAGATAATTGACAGGCTGCCATGCAGGTACCAGTGCACCTGCAGCCGCGACCGCATGGAAAGGAACCTGGTAAGCCTGGGCGCGGTAGAACTGGGCAAGATGGCCGACGAGCAGCACGGCGCTGAACTGCAGTGCCACTTCTGCAATAAGAAGTATTATTTTACCGAGGAAGAACTGAGGGCGCTTATAAAATAAGGGCCCGCCTGTCAGATAAAGGTCTTGCACGAACTGCTGCGCATCCGCGCAGCAGTTTTTCGTTATAGCTTTCTTTACCTTCCGTTAAAAAGGGTTTTCTTCACTTCCGCAGTTTTACCGGGCAGTAAGGCCGTGTTATCCAGATACTGCACTATTTGGCAAGATATAAATTTAAATATTTACTTTTGTATTATAATTTGTTAAAATTAACCATGGACA
>DAOSCC010000139.1:0-6665 GCA_035361135.1 Clostridiales bacterium
GGCAGGATACTGCCCGGGAAAGGACGGAGGATATTATGTCATGGGCAAGCCTGCGCAGGAAACCATCAGGCATTACTTCTCCAAATGGTGATCTGCCGCAAAGACATCCACATGGTACTTACCTATGCTGCAATCATATGATAAAAATGCCGGCTAATGATCGCCGGCTCTAATCTTTCATGATCATACCCAGTTTCTCGGCACGGGCTATTATCTGTTCGTCGCTGATCCCTTCGAACGGATCCCTTCCTGACAGATATATGAGGCTTATTATTGAAGTTATGATTATCCCGATGCCGATCCCAAGCAGCAAACTCTTCAGATGGAAACGTTCCGCGTTCATTCCGCTCATCTCCGCAGGCCGATGATCAGTTCTACCTCACCTTTGCCCATATTGAGGTTCTTCGCTATCTCCAGTTCATCCATCCCTTCCCTTGAAAGGCGCAGCACCTCCTGGTACTTGTTGAACTGGATGACATTATCCTTTTTTCTTGCGGCATTACGCGCACTGTTCCTGCTGTAGGCTGCGGCCACACTTCCTGCCGGGCTGGCGGCAATACACGCCCTGACGCCGTCAGCTTTTTCCGCCTCATATATGTCTGGCATCTCACGGCTCGCTGAAACCGCAGCTTTAACCGTTTCAGCCGCAAGTTGGAGACTTTTGGCTTCAGTACAGCCGACCGCATCCTTTTTCCGTACTTCAGCATTTTTCTCCGGGATCATCTGCCCTTCGGATGCGAGGCGCACCTTTTCGATCAGGGCATTGATCTTCTGTTCTGCTTCCATTATGTTCCTGTTCAGTTCATCGTTCTTGAGATCCATCTGGTCTACTATGTAGCCTGAAAATCGGTTCAGTTCCTCGATCATCTGCTCTGCATCACTGATGATCTCGATCAGTTCTTTCTTTTTTTCATCGGCAGAATTTTTGAACACGAAGACATTTTTCCTGTCGATCATGATGAGCACAAGAGATACCAGTACCAAAACGACACCGATAAAGATCATACTTACATAAAATCCGCTCAATTCATTCACCTCTCACAGACGATCAGGCATCTCTCCGGACTTGCGCCATTTCCGGCATTGGAGTGCCCGAAGGTCTTTTTTCTTTTGTATTGTGTATATTATTTTGATTAACGTATACCGTTTTATTATAACATAACATATAATATCCTGGTGTCCGTTATCTGATATAATGCGCAAATATGCCGCACCCTCAGATCTTGATATCTATCCTGCCCGATGTTATCGTACCCCCGTATATCTTTCCGCTGTTTTTCTTTCCCCTGTTCTTCTCCTTATCCTCATCTTTTTTCTTCCGGCTTTCCCCTTGCCGTTCGTGCTCCCTTTGTTTTTCAGTTATCCTTACCTCTTCCGTTTTGGAGCGCGAATATACCTGTTTCAGCGTATCTTCCGCCCTGTTCTGTACCGATGCAGCCTGTTGCTGCTGCATTGCAGCATTCTTCTGGATCTCATCGCTCACAGCTTTTGCCGCATCTATCGACCTCGGTATTGCAATTTGAAAATCGACAGGTTTGACAGACATACTCCTCACATCCTTGCCCGGAACAGCGAAGCCGGGTCACATCACTTGTCTATCGGTCCTACCCTGATATCTGCGCCATCCCTGTAAAGCGTACAGTATTGCAGGTTCTCCTTTACGTACATCATGCATGACCCAATAGCTACCTTTGTACCGGGATATATTACATCATAACACCTGATCTTGCCATACGCATCCTGCTGGAGCTTTGCCTCAAGCTGGCTCATTTCTTCCTTCAGTTCGAGGAGCCTGCTTGAATAATAGACCTTTGTCCTCATACTCTTGGCAAGCATTTCCTTTTTATCAGGTGTAAGAGTCCCTGTCATCTCCATTTTTTTAAGTATCGCAATCGCCTGCTCAGCCTTCCTGAGATCCGTTTCCATCTGTACTATCTCTTCCCTGACCGCTTTGTACCTTTCCCTGACCGTCGGATCCACGCCGACTTCTATGTCGGTGACAGTCGCAAGGTGTGAACCTATGACCTTTGCAATGATCTCTTTGCCGACCTTGCAGGTCCCTCCGACCAGCAGTCCTTTCTTTCCCGAAAGTTCAAGCTTGTTGCCGCACTTAACATTGCTGTGCATTATTGCTTCAGCCTTGATGTCGTTCCGCGCTTCTATGTTGCTGTTCTCAATATACCTGGCTATGATGTCGCCTCCGCTGACCAGGATGCCCTTACCCATACCCTGCATCCCTCTTCTTAGAATAATGTCGCCGCCAGCCCTAATGACAGCTCCTTCGACAACGCCCATAACTTCAACGCTTCCGCCTGCTTCTATTGTAAATCCGGATAATACATTGCCCATCACTACCACATTTCCTATGAAGTTTATGTTGCCGGTGGAATTGTCGACGTCCGCCTTTACTTCGTGAGTAGCAAAAACACTGACCTTGCCGTCTATATAGCTTATCTGCCCGCTTATGTTCGCGATCAGTTTCGTTCCGTCCTCGGAAACGGCCACGTTCCTACCCTTTGGCAGGACGGCCGGCTTGCCGTCTGCTGCAGGTATGTCCGTTCCTGTCACCGTTTTGCCGGGGATCCCGGGAGAAGGCAGTATCAGGGTACACAGTACCCCGCCCTTTTCTATGTTCTGTATCAGGTTCAGTTCCCTGAAATCAACTCTGCCGTCATCAAGTATGGTCGGCCTGTGATCGCGTTTTATGTCGAAATGGAATTCAACTCTGCCGTTCTCGCCATTTACCGGAGGCGTACCTTCAGCGATGCATATCATTTCATTGTATACCGGGTATTTGATCAGGGTCTCAAGATTGGTCCTGTTTATGCCGTAAATCACGCCGTTTTTCGAAAGCTCGTCAAGAACCTCCTCCATAGTCAGCATCCTGCCGTTGTCGGGAGGTGTGAAAGTGACATATGCTTTCATTTTATCAGGCGATACCGTTACCGACACAGTCGCATCGATTTTCTCTTCCACCTGCGGTTCTGCGATTTTTACCGGGACCTTGTCCGCTCTTATGACAGCGTGTTCAACCTTGTTTCTGTCAAAATTCCTTACCTTTTTCCTGGAAAGATGGTCGATGACAGCATTCAGTTCAAGCCTTTTTCCGTTGCCCTCGGGGGGATAGACGCACATGTAGACGCCGTCTTCTTTGAACAGCAGTTCGCAAAAACCGTCATTTACATTGTAATCCGTATCGTTCCGCAACATTAAGACAAGACCTCCGTAACTTCCGGTATTACAGCGTAATTTCCCATAAATAACTATTCCTCAAGTAAAGATCTCTGTCTTGCAAGTTTGCCCCTGAGACGCATGATTGCCTTGGTATGAAGCTGTGATATGCGAGATTCCGACACCTTCATTATCGCACTTATTTCCTTTAAAGTCAATTCTTCATAGTAGTACAGCGTCAATACCATTTTTTCTTTCTCCGGCAGTTTGTCTATTGCGTTTCCGAGTATCTCGCTCAGTTCGTTGATCTCAGCCTCGTATTCAGGCCTGTCCTGCCTTCTTCCGCTGGTCGGCTCCACTCCTATTTCATAGTTCTGCTCCAGGAAATCCTCCAGTGATATCAGTGAGGATACATTGACTTCATTGAGCAGTTTGTGCAGTTCCTCGACAGATATGTTCAGTTTATCGGCTATATCCTTGTCAGTCGCGGACCTGCCCAGTTCATTCTCCACTTCCCAGTATGCCTTCTCAAGTTCCTTGCATTTCTGTCTCAGTGATCTTGGGACCCAGTCCATTTCCCTTATACTGTCGATGATAGCTCCCCTGATCCTCAATGAAGCATAGGTCTCAAATTTTACGCCTTTATTCATATCGTACTTGTCGATGGCATCAATCAGTCCAAATACTCCATAACTGATCAGATCTTCATATTCCACGTTCGATCCGAAATAAATGTTCAGCCTCCCTGCTATATACTTGATAAGATGCGAGTACGTAAGTATCAGGGTCTCTCTCAAAGCAGGATCTCTCGTTTCCTGATACTTTTTCCATATTTCCTTTATGTTTTTAGAGTCATTCTGCATTTAAATCCCCCGTATACCCGGTTTATTCTTTTGCTTTTGTCATGATAACATCGCTGAGCACTCTGAACTCCTCATCCAGGTTCGGATCGTGTTCCCTTTTTTCTTCCGTCGTTCCCGGCTCTGTTCCATCATCATGCTTTACATCGTTTTTCCGCGATTCAAGCACCTCTTTCATTTTTTCTTCTTTCTGTTTCTTTCTTTTCCTGGCTTCTTCCTGTTCCATTTCCTTCTTTTTTTCTTCGATCTCCTTCTTAGCATTTTCAACAGTGTTTCTTACCAGGACTCCGATCATATAAAAAAGAAACATTATAACCGCCATCCGGATATATATCGTCTGGTTTTCGACTCCTTCGGCATAACTTACGATACCCGCCAGGATCGCTGCCGAACACCCGGATAAGAACGGTAATTTCCGAATGTTTCCCATACTTATATCTCCTTTGTCCCGTGTCCGATAGTTTTTATCTTAAGCCTGCCGTCTTCTGAATGTATCTCAATGGTCCTTCCGTAGCTGCCGCCTGTGTCCTCGGAAACTATGGGGATCCGCAGCGAACTCAGCACTTCTTTCGCCGCTGACACATTCCTTGCTCCTATTCTGAGCATTTCAGACGTTCCGTCGGCAAATGAGAACATCTGCGCTCCTCCGGCTATTTTGGCCACAAGCCTTGATTTGTCGGCGCCTAAAGCCACCATGTCATTGACCAGCTTCACGATCGCAGTATCTGCAAACTTTGCTATATTCGAATTGTTGCGAGCCTGTTGGCTCGAAGGAAGCATTATATGAGCCAGTCCTGCAACCTTTCTGACCGGATCGTACAAAGTCACTCCAACACATGATCCAAGGCCAAGCGTCGTGATAATACAGGGATGCACGGACGACTGCAAATCAGCCATTCCCACCTTTATGATCTTTACCATTCAGAAACTAACTCCCAATGCATTCATTAACACGCTGTAAGTATCTACATCAGGTATCAGGAAAAAATCCCCGACGACCCTTTTATCACCTTCGGTAAATTCAGTCTCGATATAAAGCACGGTATCGCCGACTTTGCCGAACTCTATCGCAGGCACGCTGAGTATGGCTCCGGCCATGTCGAAAGCCAGATCGGGCACTGACGGCACGATATTGAGGTTCGTCAGCGAAGACAGCGATGACAGATATGACCCGGCAAGTATGTTTCCGATCTCCTTGAGCGCCGAGATCTCGATTTCGCTGAATTCAGGAACTTTCGCATCATCAGCGCCGTCCGACACCTTTCCCATGAGCATGTTGACGAGTATTGCCGCAGCCTGCTGCTTGAGTATGAACAATATATTCCCGGTAAGATCGCCGGTGACCTTGAGCATTATACCGACCACCGGCAGTTCTGCTCCTCCAAGGGTCTCACTGACATCCTTGAAGTCTAATATCTTTACCCTGGGAACATCCATATCTATCTTCCTGTTTAAAAGCTTTGCCAGCGCTGTTGCGGCGTTCCCCGCGCCTATGTTGCCTATCTCCTTCAAAACATCGATATGGACACTGTTAAGATCATTTATATTCCTTACCATGGCTCATTCTCCCGTTCAAACCTGCACATCCTGTACCTATGTGGCAGCCTCCTCCAGCATTATGATCTTCTCCAGATCCAGAAGCGTTATTATCCTGCCGTTGAGTTTTCCCACACCCTTAAGGTATTCAAGCGATGTCTCGCCTGCTATGTTGGAAACACTCTCAGTAGTTTCATCGTCCAACTCCACGACCTCTGCAACAGAGTCCACGATCAGCCCGACGGACAGGTCATCCAGTTTAATTATGACGATTCTGGTATCTTCATTGTATACATCATCAGGAAGGCCGAATTTAAGGCGCAGGCTCAGTACAGGTATGATCTCGCCCCTTAAGTTGATCACTCCCTTAAGGAAAGCCGGTTGTCTCGGGACCCTGGTAATATCCATGTCCTTCTCGATTATTGTCGATATCTTGCTTATTTCTATACCGAACTCATCGTCCTCAAGCCTGAAAACCAGATACTTTTTAGCTTCGTTCGCATTTTGATCCGCCATATCTGAACCCCCTCCGAGTATATCCTATTTGCAGCTGTTAAGATTCAGTTTGCCAAAGCGTTGACATCGAGTATGAGTGCAACATTTCCGTCACCAAGTATGGTAGCGCTCGTGATCACTTTTGTCCCTGCCAGGTATTTACCCAGGGATTTCTGAACTATCTCCTGCTGCCCTATTATCCTGTCGACAATAAAGCCTGTCAGCCGCTCGCCCTTCTTGACGATGACAAGGGTCATCACTTTCTGGTCGGCATTGCTTTCTCCGGGCACTTCAAGCACTTCCCTCAGCCTGACGATCGGGATCACGGAATTCCTGTACATGACGACTTCCTGCTTTTGCACTGTTTTTATATCATCCGGCGTGATATTGATTATCTTATGTACCGAACTAAGCTGGATTGCATACTTTTCCTCGCCGACCATGACGAGCAGAGCCTGGATTATTGCAAGTGTGAGCGGCAGCCTGATATAGAACCTGCTTCCCATGCCAAGTTCCGTTTCTACCTCGACCGTACCGCCAAGAGCCTCGATCTTTGTTTTTACAACGTCCAGGCCAACACCTCTTCCGGAAAGGTCAGTAATT
>DAOSCC010000140.1:0-6495 GCA_035361135.1 Clostridiales bacterium
CGCCTGCCTGTTGAGGGCCTGCATGGAGCGCAGGAGGGCGTCTTTTTATCCAGGGCTTCTCCGCTGTACGAACAGAAAGCTGTGGGAATATACAGCGTACTGCCTTTTACGAAAGCATAGGAAGTCGGATCCCATGCGGTGTATCCTCTTGCCTCGAAGGTGGATCTCAGTCCTCCTGAAGGAAAGCTGGATGCGTCAGGTTCGCCTTTCACTAGCGATTTGCCTGAAAACTCCATGATGGCCCTGCCACGGCCGTCCGGAGTAATGAAACTGTCATGCTTTTCGGCGGTCACGCCTGTCATGGGCTGGAACCAATGGGTGAAATGGGTCGCGCCCTTCTCTATGGCCCAGTCTTTCATGACGGCTGCCACCACGTTTGCTACGTCGAGTTCCAGGTGGGTACCGTTTTCAATGGTTTTCCTCAGCGCATTATAGATTTCTTTCGGCAGGCGTTCTTTCATTACCGCGTCTCCGAATACCATACTGCCGAAGAGTTCGGATATATTCTTATTTGCCATTTTTGCACCCTCTTTCCAGAAAATTACAGCATTGATTAAAATAATACCAATAGAAACAGTTCTCCGACTTAGCAGGTATATTACCGCTCAAAGCAAATTTATTCCCGCTGCGGCACAGCCTTCGATCGTATCCCGGTCCCAGACGGAAACCTGGACTTCACCGACATGGGCTTTCTGCAGCAGAAGCATGCAAAGTCTCGACTGTCCTATACCGCCGCCCATCGTCAGCGGCAGTTCATCATTAAGAAGCATTTTGTGGAACATGAATTCGCGCCGGTCGTCGCACCTGGCCTTGGTAAGCTGTTCATCAAGAGATTTACTGTCGACGCGTATACCCATGGATGATATCTCGAGAGCGCACTGAAGGACGTCGTTCCAGAAGAGGATGTCGCCGTTCATTTTCCAGTCGTCATAGTCCGGCGCTCTTCCGTCATGCTTTTTGCCTGACCTCAGCACATCTCCTATCTGCATTATGAAGACCGTCCTGTGCTCTTTCACATATGCGTTTTCACGTTCCTTGGGCGAAAGCTCAGGGTACATGTCTTCCAGTTCCTGGGTGGTGATGAAGAAAACTTCCCTTGAAAGGTATGTTGTAAGTACCGGGTATGTCTTTTTGATCTCATCCAGCGTGTCGCATATTGCGCCGACGATTTTCCTGACCGTATCCTTCAGGGTTTCCAGGTTTCTTTCTTCACGGCTTATAACCTTCTCCCAGTCCCACTGGTCGACATATATCGAATGGAGGTTATCCATCTCTTCGTCACGGCGAATTGCGTTCATATCGGTGTATATCCCTTCGCCCGAGGAGAACCCGTACTTGTACAGCGCCAGGCGTTTCCACTTTGCCAGCGACTGGACGACCTGGGCGCAGGTTTTGGTTTCCTTGATGTCGAATTCCACAGGGCGTTCAACACCGTTCAGATCGTCATTTATCCCCGTATTTGCAGGAACGAACAACGGTGCCGAGACTCTTTTCAGATTGAGAGCCTTGCTGAGGTTGTCCTCAAATATCCTCTTTATCATCCCGATCGCGATCTGGGTCTCATAAAGGCTAAGAAGCGATTTGTATCCTTTTGGCACTGTCAGCTGACTCATGACCACACTCCTCTCAGTGAAAATACCTGTAAATAATAAATAAAGATGCCGCGGACCGGAAGCTCCACAGCACCTTTGCTGTTACAGGCAATTCCACAGCACCTTTGCTGCTAGCAAAAGATTAACACGGCAGTAAGCCGATGTCAATACTTTTCTTCCATCTTAAAAATAAAAATGCAATTTGCATAATTCGAACTTGCAAAAATCAAAAACCGGTCAGGCATATTCACCAAAACCAAATTAAAATATGCAATTTGTAATATAATGCGATTCATAAAACAGTTGACACATATAATGTTAATGTAGTATCATTATCAAAACGAACAAAGGCGTTCATCAGATAGTGGAGGCGATAGCCGAAGAGGCTGCGCCGCCTGGAAAGGCACTATGTGATGGACGCCTTAATTATTTTGGTTCATGGTATTTTGGTTCAAAGCCGGGGGGTGAAGATAATGAAGGAAGGAATGTTCAGAAACGTATCAGGATGCGCCATATCAGGGATCTTTTCAAAATCGGGCAGACGTTTTTCCGGCAAGCTCATAATCGATTCCATCACCGTCATGCATGAACGCTCCAACGGTCTTGGCGGAGGTTTCGCGGGATACGGGATCTACCCTGAATATAAGGATTATTATGCCTTCCATATATTTTATGAAAACAAATCTGCGAAGAAGGAATGCGAGGAGTACCTGGAAGAGCATTTCGACATTATAAACCTTTCGAAGATACCGACGCGGAAGGTGCCGCAGATCACTGACGAGCCGTTGATCTGGAGGTATTTCGTCGCACCCCAGCCGACGAAGCTTGCCGACAGCCAGCTTGACGAGAGGGAATACGTAGTAAGAAGCGTCATCAGGATAAATACGGCTATCGATGGTGCGTATGTATTCTCAAGCGGAAAAAACATGGGAGTGTTCAAGGCAATGGGATATCCCGAAGATGTAGGAAGGTTCTACCGCCTTGAAGAGTACGAGGGTTACTGTTTCACGGCGCACGGCAGGTATCCCACCAATACGCCGGGCTGGTGGGGAGGGGCGCATCCCTTTGCACTCCTTGATTACTCGGTGGTCCACAACGGCGAAATATCTTCATACGACGCCAACCGCCGCTGTATCGAGATGTATGGCTACAAATGCACGCTGCAGACAGATACCGAAGTTATTACCTATATCATAGATTATCTGCACAGGAAGAAAGGACTTACCCTGAAGGAGATCTGCTCGGTGATCGCGGCGCCGTTCTGGTCCACGATAGAGCGTAAACCGCAGAAGGAAAGGGAAGAACTCGAGTACCTGAGGAGCGCTTTCGATACACTGCTGATCACTGGCCCGTTTTCCATAATCGTGGGATTCGAAGGCGGCATGATGGCCCTGAACGACAGGCTGAAGCTCCGCAGCATGGTAGTAGGAGAGAAAGACGATATGGTCTACGTTGCCAGTGAGGAAGCCGCCATAAGAGTCATACAGAGCGACCTCGACAAGGTATGGGCTCCCAGGGGCGGCGAAGGAGTCATTATCACACTAGAGAATGGAGAATCGTAATGGCTGTTCAGTACATCTATCCGGAATATGAAGTGGTAAGGAATTATGACCGCTGCATCGCCTGCAGGGTCTGTGAACGGCAATGCGCGAACGAAGTGCATGAATACCTGGCGGACAGCAACAAGATGGTTGCCGATGATTCCAAATGCGTGAACTGTCACCGGTGTGTGGCTCTCTGCCCGACACGGGCTCTGAAGATCGTCAAAACGGATCATACCTTCAAGGAGAACGCCAACTGGAGCGGCAAGAGCATCACGGAGATCTATAAACAGGCGGAAAACGGAGGCGTTTTGCTGTCAAGCATGGGGAACCCTGAAAATTATCCTGTGTATTTTGATAAATTACTGCTCAACGCTTCCCAGGTCACGAATCCTTCCATCGACCCATTGAGGGAGCCGATGGAGACCAGGGTTTTTCTTGGCGCAAAGCCCGAAAAGATCGAGAGGGATGAAAGGGGCCGCCTGAAGAACAATCTGCCGCCGCAGATAATTCTTTCCATGCCGGTCATGTTTTCGGCCATGAGCTACGGCTCGATAAGCTACAACGCGCATGAAAGCCTTGCAAGGGCCGCAGCTGAGCTAGGGATCCTATACAACACCGGTGAGGGCGGTCTGCATGAGAACCTTTACAAATATGGAAAGCATACGATCGTGCAGGTGGCTTCAGGACGATTCGGAGTCCACAAGACTTACCTGGACAGCGGGGCTGCCATCGAGATCAAGATGGGACAGGGTGCAAAGCCCGGCATCGGCGGACATCTGCCTGGTGCAAAAATAGTGGGGGATATTTCGAAGACCCGTATGATACCTGAAGGCACCGATGCGATATCGCCGGCTCCCCATCATGACATTTACTCCATTGAAGACCTGCGCCAGCTGGTATTCTCACTGAAGGAAGCGACCGGCTACACGAAGCCTGTTATCGTCAAGATCGCTGCCGTGCACAATGTTGCGGCGATCGCAAGCGGCATTGCACGCAGCGGGGCGGACATCATCGCCATAGACGGTTTCAGGGGCGGAACGGGCGCAGCTCCCACGCGGATCCGCGACCATGTGGGCATCCCGATCGAACTGGCACTGGCCAGTGTCGACAAAAGGCTGCGCGAAGAGGGGATCCGTAATAACGTATCCATCGTTGTGGGAGGGAGTATCCGCTCCAGTGCCGACGTCGTGAAAGCAGTCGCCCTCGGCGCTGACTGCGTTTATATCGGAACTGCGGCTCTCATTGCCCTGGGATGCCATTTGTGCAGGAGCTGCCATACGGGCAAATGCAACTGGGGCATCGCCACCCAGAGAGAGGATCTTGTTAAGCGCCTCAACCCGGATCTGGGGTACAGGAGGCTCGTGAACCTCATGACCGCCTGGAAGCATGAGATCAAGGAAATGATGGGCGGTATGGGGATCAACTCGATCGAAGCGCTGAGAGGCAACAGGCTCATGCTCCGGGGCGTCGGCCTGAACGAGAAGGAGCTTGAGATACTCGGCATAAAGCATGCAGGGGAGTGATACCGGCATACTGACAGCCGGTTCAGAACTGGTTAATTTGAGCAACGGTATTGAAATTATTGTGACGGTGGTTGAGAAATGAAACGTGTATATGTGAATGAACAATGGTGCCTGGGGTGTCATTTGTGCGAATATTACTGCGCTTTTGCGTCGACCAACGAGAAAGACATGGCAAGGGCGCTGAAAGACGTAAAGATCAATCCCAGGATCAGGATCGAAGAAAAAGACGGGATAAGTTTTGCGGTTTCCTGCCGCCACTGCGATGAACCGCTCTGTGTCAAAAGCTGTATAACAGGCGCGTTGACAAAAGTAAACGGCATCATAATGATCGATAAAAACAGGTGCATAGGGTGCTATACCTGCGTCCTGTCCTGCCCCTACGGCGCGGTCTATCCTTCTGAAGACGGAGCCATACAGAAGTGCGAGCTTTGCATAAAAACGCACGAGGGGACTCCCAGGTGCGTGACCGGATGTCCCAACGGGGCGATCGTGTTCGAGGAGAGAGGTGAATAGCATGAAATATGTCATAGTCGGCAATTCTGCTGCCGCAGTCGGCGCTGTGGAGGCAATACGCAGGAATGACAAGGAAGGAAGCATTACCATTATAAGCGATGAAAAACATCATGTTTATTCCAGGCCTCTTATCTCATACCTGTTATTGGGCAAAACGGATGAAAACAGGATGAAATACAGGGATGACGGCTTTTATATCGATAACGGCTGTGAACTTCTGTCGGGTAAAACCGCCGTGAAGATAGACCCCGGGGAAAAGCGGGTGATCCTCGACGACGGGGCATCTGTAAGTTATGACAGGCTGCTGCTGTGTACCGGGTCTTCGCCGTTCGTCCCTCCGGTGCCGGGACTGGATAAGGTCAAAAGCAAATTCACCTTTACCACGCTCGATGACGCTAAAGCGCTGAATGATGCACTTAAGGAGAATTCAAGGGTACTGATCGTGGGAGCAGGCCTCATAGGTCTCAAATGCGCCGAGGGCATCAGCAAAAAAAAGGTGAAGATCACTTGTATAGACCTGGCTCCCAGGGTGCTGTCAAGCATTTTGGATGATGAAAGCTCGGAGATCGTGAAGAGGCACCTGGAAGAACACGATATCAGGTTTTACCTGAATCAGCAGGTCATGGAGCTCGAAGAGGACACAGCATATCTGGGCGATAATACCGCCATACGGTTCGATGTGCTGGTAATGGCAGTGGGAGTGCGGCCGAATATATCGCTGCTGAAGGATATTGGAGGCAAAACGAACAGGGGTATCATCATCAATGATAGGTGCCGGACTTCCATACCCGATATATATGCCGCGGGCGACTGCTGTGAAAGCATAGATATTTCCTCGGGCGAGGCGAAAGTCATGGCTCTGCTCCCAAATGCATATATGCAGGGAGAATGCGCGGGGATGAACATGTCGGGGGCGGATTTCGTTTTCGACAAAGCCATTCCGCTGAATTCCATCGGTTTGCTCGGACTGCACATAATGACAGCTGGCACCTATAAAGGCGAGGTTTATGCAGAGACAGGCGAGAAAAGCTGCAAGAAGCTGTTTTACTCGGACAACAGGCTGAACGGCTTCATACTGATAGGGAATATAGAAAAAGCGGGCATTTACACATCGCTGATAAGGGAAAGGACCCCGCTTGATACGGTCGATTTTGAACTAATATGCAAAATGCCCGGACTGATGGCCTTCAGCAGGAAAGAACGGGCCGAGAAACTGGGAGGTGTCAGGGATGAATCTATTGGCGCGTGAACTGGGATTCAGGAAACTGAACGAAATGATCCGCAATACAAATGAAGATGTGGTGATCGACTGCTGCTACGGCG
>DAOSCC010000141.1:0-6392 GCA_035361135.1 Clostridiales bacterium
CCTATGGAATCGGAAAAGAATGCCATCCTGTTGCTTACGACCATCGTTCCAAGCAGGCCGAACAGCGGTGTTATCAAAAGCACCGCCAGCAGCGCGTTTTTCATGAAGTTGTGTTCCGCCCATTCGAAAGGCAGCAGGAATTCCACGATATCATACCAGGCCTGCAGCATCATCCGTTACCTCCCTCCGGACCCCCGTGCATCCCGTCCGCAAAAAACCCGGTGATCCCGAAACATTTCAGGGTCTTCTCGTCACTGAACACCTGCTGCGGAGTGCCGCTGGTTATCACGGTCCTGTTGAGCAGGACCACCCGGTCCGCGTGGCGGTAAACCTGGTCAAAGTCATGGGAAACAAGGATGATGGAAAGATCGTAATTGTGCCTGAGTTCCGCCACGGTGCTGTAAAACAGTTCAAGCCCGCCCTGGTCCATCCCTGAAACGGGTTCATCGAGAAGCAGCAGGTTGGGCACAGGATCGAGAGCCAGCGCCAGCAGCACCCTCTGCAGTTCTCCTCCGGACAGCGCCCCCAGCCTGCGGTCCAGCAGATGCTCTGCGTTGACCTTCCTCAGGCCCTCCAGCGCCCTCTTCCTGATACTGCCCGGCCTCATGAGCCACGCCGGTTTTTTCGAAAGGCACGCGATAAACAGGTCGGACACACTTGCAGGTATGCCAGCATCAAAATCCAAGTGCTGCGGCACATACCCGATCACCGGTTCAATGCTCCGGTCGCCCCTGGCATTTAAGAACCTGAATTCGCCGGTATACGGCACTTCACCGAGCAATGCCTTCAGCAGGGTGCTTTTACCGCCGCCGTTGGGGCCTATTATGGCGGTCAGTTCACCGCAGTGTATATGGATATTGACATTTTCGAGTATGGTGGTATGGCCCTTTGTCACACCAAGGTTTTCGATCCTTGTACAGCAAAGGTTGCAGCAGTTTCCGTCACATTTCGCATGGTACCGGTCCGTATGCATGATCTGCCTCACCGCGTTTTATCCCAAAGCTTCTTTCAATGTCTCCATGTTCCGGCGCATCGCGTCCAGGTATGCGTCCCGCGCCCCAGGAACGGCCTCTCCCGTGACCACGGGATCCAGTGTATACACAACGGCACCCGTCTCGCCGGCTATCGTATCCATCGCTCCCGATGAGTACTGCGGCTCAGCAAAAAGCGCCCGGACGCCCGTTTCTCTGACCAGGGTTATGATCTCTGCCAGTTCCTTCGGAGTTGGCTCGGTGCCCGGTTCCCTTTCGACGACCGCGGCGATGTTGAGGCCAAACTCCTGTGCAAAATACGGGAATGCCTCATGGAACGTTATAATATCCTTGTATTCCAGGCCGTCCAGTTCATTATGCATTTCCTGTTTCAGCGTCTCGATCTTGCGTATGTATGAAGCGGCGTTCTTTTGATACAGTTCCGCATTTTTTTCGTCCAGGGCTGCCAGCCCGTCCGCTATATTCTGCACGTATGCTGTCACATTGGTCGGGCTGACCCAGACATGCGGGTTCTCTTCGCCGTTCTCCTCCACGATCGCCGGGATACCGGCCGCTGCTTCGATTATCTCCAGGTCTTCCTGCTGGCTCAGCACATCGTCGAGAAACGACTCCATCCCGGCGCCGTTTATAATGAACACGTCAGCCTTTTCGAGCAGTCTGAGGTCTGAAGGTTTGAGCGAATAATCGTGCAGGCATCCTGTCTGGGGTTCAGTCATGTTGGTCACCGTGACGCCGGGCACACCGTCCGTCACATTGATCACTGCCACATATACAGGGAAAAAGGACGTCACGACATGCAGTCCGTCCTGCCCGTCCCCGGCGGCATTGCTCCCGCCGTCTTTATCATCTGCAGTCCTGCAGCCTGTAAGGAGCATCGCCGCAGCCAGCAGTACCGCTGCAATTGTTGCCAGCCTTCTGTACATTATTACCCTCCAGGTTCTTTCATATGCCTGTATTCTACCACATGACAGCCAAACAGCAAACAGGGATCGTTTGTGTCAGGCCTGAACGTTCCGGTCCGATGCGGCCGGAACAGGCGGTCCTGGGCCAAATAGGCCTTCCGCCCCATATACTTCTGATGAAAAATGATGTTACAATGATTATGAGGTATCTGATATCCAATATCAGCATCCCGCCTGTTGAATGCGGGGTGGTGTCCGAATGAGCGTGAACGGGATGATGGTCCAGTACATAGGCAGTATACGCCAGGCTCTTGCTGTTGCCGCACTCAGGAAAAACCTCGGCCAGGATGTCCGGACAATGGACGCACTGCTGCAGGGTTTTCAGAACACGAACGCAAAAATCATGGAAAACTCAGTCACGCCCCATAAAGGCGGGAACATCGATATACGAGTATAATGCTGCAATACTTCATCATAACACTGCCAGGGACGGTCCAGCCTGTCTCCCGAATCTGATCCCGTGGGAACACCGGCATACGGACCGTCCCTTTTTATCATTACATGTTCAGCAGTTTCAATGCTTTTTCCAATACATTCTCTACGGTGAATCCGTATCTCTTGAACAGGAGCCCTGCGGGAGCCGATTCACCGAAATGGTCTATCGAGATTATCTCGCCCTGCAGGCCGGTGTACTTATGCCAGCCGAAGGAAGCGCCCGCTTCCACCGCAAGCCTTTTTACAACATCAGGCGGGAACACTGATTCCTTATAAGCTTCATCCTGTTCTTCGAACAGTTCCCATGACGGCATGCTGACGACGCGGACGGCAATACCGCGCTCCAACAGCTGTTTGCCTGCTTCGTAGACCAGGTGCACTTCGGATCCGGAGGCCATAAGTATGATTTCAGGCTTCTTCCCTGAATCCAGTATGACATAAGCTCCCTTGAGCGCGTCCTTGCCGGTCATTTCAAGCTGCGGGAGATTCTGTCTCGTAAGTATGAGCGCTGTGGGCGTGTTTTTCCTGGACATTGCCGTATACCATCCTGCGGCTGTCTCCTTTGCATCGCACGGACGGAACACTATGAAGTTGGGGATGCTCCTGAGCGCCGCCAGGTGCTCCACAGGCTGGTGGGTAGGCCCGTCCTCACCAACGCCGATACTGTCATGGGTCAGTATATATGTCACAGGAAGCTTCATCAACGCGGAAAGCCTCATGGACGGCTTCATATAATCGCAGAACACGAAGAACGTAGCAACATACGGCACAAGCCTGCCATGGGCGGCAATACCGTTCGCTATCGCTGCCATGGCGTGTTCACGCACGCCGAAATGCAGGTTGGACCCGCTGCGGTCTTCTCTTGAGAAATCTCCCCTGTTCTTCATGTAGGACTTGTTTGAGGGCGCAAGGTCTGCAGATCCTCCTATAAGGTTGGGTATGCGGGCGGCAAGCTTGTTCAGCACCTCGCCGGAGGAGTTCCTTGTAGCATTCGCCTTGCTGTCATAGCTCCAGAAGTCTTCATCATCGAGGAGGGTCCCGGAGTAGTCCTTCTCCTTCCATGCCTCCCATTCCGCCGCAAGCTCCGGATATTCCTTCTTATATGCTTCCATCATTTTGTTCCATTCGTTTTCAGCCTTCATGCCGTTGGCGCGGATCTGTTCCATATACGCCTTCACTTCATCCGGCACATGGAATTCTTCGGTGTAATCCCAACCGAGGGTTTTCTTGGTCTCAAGCACATTTTCCGCGCCAAGGGGCTCGCCGTGGGCTGATGCCATGCCCTGCTTCGGGCTGCCGTACCCGATCTGCGTCTTGATCTCGATGAGGGAAGGCTTGTCCTTCACTGCCTTTGCCGCCTTTATCGCCGCGTCGATGTCTTCGATGCTGGTGCCGTCTTCAACTTTCAGAGTATGCCAGCCGTAAGCCTCGAAACGCTTTCTGACATCTTCGCGGAAGGCTATGTCGGTGGAACCTTCTATGGTGATGCTGTTGGAATCATACAGCACTATAAGTTTGCCAAGCCCAAGGGTCCCTGCCAGTGACGCCGCCTCGGAAGCCACGCCTTCCATCATGCAGCCGTCGCCAGCAAGCACGTAGGTGTAATGATCGACGACAGGGTAACCGGGGCGGTTGAACCTGTTGGCAAGATAAGCTTCCGCCATAGCCATTCCGACAGCGTTTGCAAGCCCCTGGCCCAGAGGCCCGGTGGTTATCTCAACGCCCTTGGTATGGCCGTATTCCGGATGTCCCGGCGTCAGGCTGTCCAGTTGCCTGAAGTTTTTAAGGTCGTCGATGGTCAGTCCGTAGCCGAACAGGTGGAGCAGCGAATAAATCAGCATCGATCCGTGTCCGGCAGACAATATGAACCGGTCTCTGTCATCCCAGCCGGGATTTGCGGGGTTGTGCTTCAGATTCCTTGCCCAGAGTGTATATGCCATCGGAGCGGCTCCCATCGGAAGTCCGGGATGGCCCGAGTTGGCTTTCTGTACTGCTTCGGCAGACAGGATCCTTATGGTGTTTACTGTAAGAAGTTCAACGTTGTTCATATTTACCTCCTGGCATCTAAGATTTTTATTGGTGCAAACCCGCATGCCCTTCGGGGTACGTTTCCCTTCGGATTCATGCAGCGCGATTATATATTTATATCAAACGGTTCACTTCCTGGGCTCCGCCCATATCCTTGCCTTGAAGCAGGGTCTTCCGTCTTCCTCGTTCAGTCCTTCTATATAGACCGTGTTCCCGCCGTCACGCGGTATCTCACGGCAGAGCAGCAGCGTATCGCCGGGGAACGCTTCCTTAATATAATTTACTTCCATCGCTTTTATCATGTACTGCTTATGGCTTTCGACCGAAAAACAGTCCATGATGTAGTCTATATATCTCGAGTTGTTTATATGACCGTTGAAATCCACATCACTGTAGCCCACAGTTTTCCTGTAGACCGGCTCGGGCTTAAATGAAGGCCTGAGTTTCCCGGGTCTTGAGTCAAGCGCATGTCCCTCAGTGTACTCGGGATAATCCATGTGGATATAATCGCTTTTTCTTAGCTCCCTGGTTTTCGTATCTATTATGACCCATATGGACTTGGCCCTGATAATGGCATCCCCGTTCCTGTCGCAAACCCTGAAATCCCTTTCGAACTCGATCTTTCCCGGCGGATGGGGCCAGGTCGCAACAGTTATGCTCTCATTCAACCCAGGGATCCTCGTGAACTCCACCCTTATGCGGGTCAGTACCCATGCCGCGGAGTATTTCTCCGCCAGCGTACCCACTCCTGCGCCAAGCCTGTCTACCGCCTCACTGGCCGTGTCCTGGAAGTATTCGAACAGTTTGCTGCACTTCAGGTATTTCATGAAATCGACATCGCTGTATCCGATCGTATATGTGTGTCCGTATACCGCCTCTGTTCCCAAATCCGAACCTCCTGCAGCCCATCCTTCCTTTATACTGTCAAAAAAGATAATAGCACAACGCCTCAATATTTTCCACTGATAACATCAAATCGCCGAGAAATTTTATAAAAATCAGCACAGATATCTGCAATGATCTGCATCCGAGTGTCCAAAACCTGCAAAACCGCATATTGATAACACCGGGCTGAGTAACAGGAAATTTTGAAATGGAGAAAGCTACTGGAAAGGGTTTCTCGCATTGCCCGCAGGAGCCGCATTCCTGGCATTCTCCATGCTGGTATGGCAATTCGGCGTCCGTCATTACAAAAGCACCGGAAGCTGAACTCCCGGTGCTTTTGCTCCTTATTGCAGCATTTCTGTCTCCGGCTGATAATGCTTTTTTCCGGCAATATTTATCAGAAGCTGTAACAGCTACATAGTTTCACTGGTGCACTCTACTCCGCTGCCTTCCTCAATGCCTGCTCCAGGTCATAAATCAGGTCTTCGGGATCCTCGATGCCTATCGAAAGCCTGATCTGGTCCGGCGTCACACCTGCGGCCTTCTGTTCCTCAGGAGACAGCTGGGCATGTGTCGTGGACGCCGGATGTATCACAAGGGACTTCGCGTCTGCGACATTGGCAAGCAGCGAGAGTATCTCAAGGCTGTCTATGAACTTCACTGCAGCCTCGAGTCCGCCCTTTATGCCGAAGGTGAAGATGGAGCCTGCCCCCTTTGGCATGTACTTCCTTGCAAGCTCGTGGTACTTGTTGTTCTCAAGACCCGGATAGTTGACCCATGCGACCTGTGGATGGCCATTTAAGTATTTTGCTATCTTCATCGCGTTATCCACATGTCTTGCCACTCTCAGCGACAGTGTTTCCAGCCCCTGCAGCAGCAGGAACGCATTGAACGGGCTGAGGGCGGCGCCGGTATCCCTGAGCAGCTGCACCCTTATCTTCGTTACATAAGCAGCAGCACCAACATCTCTTGCGTAAACGATGCCGTGGTAGCTTGGATCGGGCTCGGTCAGCCCCGGGAACTTCCCGCTTCCGATCCAGTCGAATTTGCCGCCGTCGACGATCACGCCGCCCAAGCTGGTGCCGTGGCC
>DAOSCC010000142.1:0-6246 GCA_035361135.1 Clostridiales bacterium
GCGTGCCCCAGTCCGTAGGATTGGTCTGGATCTCGCCGGATCCTTCCAGTTTGTGGTTCGGACCTATAACGATCACTGTTTCGGGAGGATCCTCCGCAAGTGCCCGGAAAAACTCGGCGATCAGCCTGCCGGCAACGGAATGGTGCGGAACGATACCGCCCATGATAGCCCCTGTGCCTGCACCTTTATTTATTGAGAACAGTGTGTCGTAAGCCGGCGATGTCCCGTTGACGAACTTTTTGAAGTCTTTTTCCGTGTAATGCAGGCACCTGAGCAATCCCGCACTGTTTCCTGCATATTGGCCAGGCTGCTGTGAAGCCGTCTCATCCTGGACACTGCCGGTCAGTGACGAGGCTGTTTCAGGGGATGGAAGGCCGGCGGGCGTATCGGGGATCTCCAGTCCCGGGGATATGCCCGGCTGCTGCGCATCCGGAATGGTACCGGGCAACTGCTGACCCGGAATCTTATCACGTGACTGCAGGCCGGAAAGCTCATCAGGCGTATTCGAACCGCCAGGCGCTTCAAGGGACGGAAGCAGGCTGATTTTACCCGATACCGTGCCTGCGCCAAGCAGGCACAGCATTGCGGCGGCAAACACTAATATCGCAATTACTGTTGTGCTTCGGTTATTCTTTTTCAACCTGCCTTCCCCCATTCAAAGCCGGAATGTTTTCCATTCCGGCTGTTCATCGAATCCCGGCCACGGACTTAAAGACCCCGGTTCCGGCCTGCAGTTCGCCGCCGTCATCGTAATTACTGCCATACGCTGCTGGTTTTATTTACTGCCGTATGCTACTTATTCACTGTTATCCGGTCAGTCTGCGAGAAGCCCGCTATATCGCTGTCCGTGTGGCGTACGGCTGCGCTGTCGGCCGTGTATGTGCCCGGTGAGACCGCCTTTGCGAAGTATATGATGCTGTATTCGTTTTTATCATATTTCTTGTTGTAGTAACAGCCGAATACGGTCTTCTGGCCTGTCACCTCATAAGGATAATGCCATTTTTCGTTTATGCCTATATCCTTATCGGAATAGGAAACCCTGGTGTACCTGAAGCCGGCCGGGAGTATGTCGGTCACCTCGTAGTAGCCGTCAGGCGCGTTCTCGCTGAAATGCAGAGTCAGTGTCACCCTGACGGTATCCGACCTGTCAAATGTGTCTGCTGGACCTTTTGTACCGGCTTTTTCAAAGGTCCTGGATATCGATACGATATCTCCCGCGGTTTTCATCACCTCGCTTATCGGCGCCGTATATGAGCGGGCTGCCACAATATTGCCGGTGATGTTGCTGAATTTTATAGAGGACAGTTTCTCAGGGGTGAGTATGAGCCTGAAACTGCTTCCCCTGTTCAGCCCGACCTGCTTTTTCACTCCGTCGAGTTCATATGTGAAGCTGCCTGTAAGTGACGCATCCTTTATGAAGTTCGTCACGAACATCATCCTTTCCATGTTAACGAGGAGCATGGACGTGGAGTTGGAACTGATATAATTGAACAGCTTCATTTTTTCAGGAGCGTTTGTTTTCATCGCTATCAATGTGCACAGCGCCGTTGCGTCTATACTGTCGTCCCTTGTACCTGCGTCAAGCCATGCGTAGGTTTCGGTGACGGTCCCCCTGGAAGACATGAACTCGTTGTATATCCGGGCGGCTCCCTGGTAGTCTCCTGCTTCTGCAAGCGCAACGCCGAGCGTCAGCCTTGTTTTCATATCCAGCCCGTCTTCGGAAAGCAGCGACCTGATATCGAGCAGCACAGGCTCCTTAAGTGCCGCGAGCCCCCAATATGCGTATACCGCGTCTTCGGGAACGGTATTTTCGTTTTCGATCAGGCCGTAGAAATAGGCTGCAAGGGCGCCCCTGTCTATGCTGTCGGCTGCCAGTGCGCACATCTTTGCAGCCACTTCGGGGCTGCTGCTGTCGTAGGGCAGGAGTGCGAGGCCGCCGTCGTCCGTCTGGTACTTCGACAGGTCGAAATCCTCATCATAGTACGGTTCTTCATTGAAGTAATTCTTAAGCAGCTTTGACGAGATCTTCCTTGCGAGCACCTGGTCGAGCCGCACGCCCCAGTTATAGAACAGCGAATACAGTTCGTTGTAGAGGACCAGCGAATCCTCGTTGAAGAATGTCAAAGTCGTCAGGCCTTTTACGTCTGTTGCCAGAGATACTCCTTCTGCCAGCGGGATGAAATCAGTCACCGATGTCTCAAGGAGGCTGTCGCTGACCCTGAAGCTTCGCTCCATGGCATCTTTCAGGCTGCCATACGAGCCCTCGATCCTTATGGTGTAATTGCCGGTATCAAGCGGTCCCAACTGGATCTCTGTGTGCAGTTTTGCAATGCCTTTTGCTGTAAAGTCCTTTGAAGTCCCGTCTTCTGCCGTGACGGTGACTTTGAACCCAACCTCGGCTCCTTCAGGAAGTTCTTCTCCGTTTGCCCTTACGAGTATCGACGGGCTGTCTCCTTTCATGAAGGACTTGTTGAATATGGAATCCACGAAGAACGGGAGCTTCGAAGACACGTTGATCACCCTGGTGCCGGCCTTGATATCGCTTGTCACGGCCTGGCAGGTGACTCTCCAGGAGGTCAGGTTGTCAGGCAGCCTGAACGATACTTCGGCCTTGCCGTCAGCGCCGGTTTTGACTGCCGTGAACAGGGCGGTATCCCTGAAATCTTTGCGTGTACTGCTGTCGCCGCCTTCTCCGCCCATTTCGGCCCCGCCGTCCATGCCTTCCTCGTAGGGCTTGTATGACAGGTACTCTGCCAGCAAGCCCGAAGACAGGGATGAGTTGTACAGGCCGCCAAGTATATCGGCGTTCTGTCCATACAGTGCGAAATAAGCTTCATCTACTATGCTTATATTGACTTCGGCGGCTGCGGGTTTCCCGGAGCTGTCTTTCACATCCAGCGACAGTTTCACTTCTTCACCCGGCCTGTAGCTTTGCTTATCCGTCGTTATGTTTATGTCCAGCTTTTTCTCGCTGCTTTCGTACCTGAAATTTATGATGCCGGCGTCATATATGCCGGTGCCGTCAAAACACAGGGCTTTGACATAAATGTTCGGTATGAACCTGCTTTCAAACGGGAATTCATACAAGGCATCTTCGGAAACGGTATGATCTATGATGCCGTTCCGCAGCCTTATGAACAGGTATTTCCTGTTTTCCCCGGCGAAGGGCTCATCGTCATTGTATGTCACTTCCGCTTTTACTGTTTCGCCGGTCCTGTAATACCTGGAAACGTCGGGCTGTTTCAGTATATATTTACTTGTGTTGTACGGGTCATAGGAGTCCCAGTTATAGATGTATGTCGTATCTTCGATGGAGCGGCCCCGGGAGTCGGCTGCATAAACCACCAGTTTGTAGTGTTTATCCTTTTCGGCGTTGAACTGCACCTCGTACTTGCCGCCTACTGTGGTGAAACTGTATTCGGATACGAGGTTCTCCACTTCTCTGTACTCATAAATGTCGCGTCTTACTTTGTTTATGTGATCGTAATAGTCGCCTGTTTTTACTTTTTTATAATACCTCTCATATAGTTTTGCCTTTACAGGCATATCGACGCTTTCACCCCTGTAATCATCAACTGAGGGATAGCCCGATCCATTGCTTTTCAGGCCTGAAAGATCGATCCTGCTGGTGGTGAAGGATATGGTGCCTTTGCCGTTTTCGGTTTTTGTGCCGACCTCGACCATCGTATCTCTCGGGAAGACGTAAATATACTGGTTTTCTCTGATCTGCTGCTCTTCTGCGTCACTGTTGGTCACCATGAATTCCATCGTTTCAGGTTTCCATCCCGTGCTCTTCGATGCCGGCTTGACGGATACGGAGGATTTTCCGCTGCTGTCGCTTGTAACTGCGCCGGTCTCTTTGGTTCCATACAAGTAGGATATCATCGCGCTGTAGTCGAGTTTCATGCCGGAAGCCGGGGTGCCCTCGAAGAAGGAGGAGGTGATATCAAAATTGACTGTTTCCCATCCAAACATGTATTTGCGGTCAGGTACCACATCCACCGTGTATATCGGCTTGGTGTACTCCTGCACTGAAATGTACTGGCTGGCCATGATCTTGTCGCCGATCCTTACGCGGATATTGTATCCGCCGGGATTGAAATTCGAGATCCTGAGGCTTCCCGTGAAGGTGCCGTCCGGCGACAGGAAAATGCTTTGCGATGTGATCACCGGAGGTTCTTCACTGTCCGGGAAGTTCCAGTTGTAGCCGATCAGTTCGAGTACGGCTTCATTGCCGATGTCGGCTCCGTCCCTCGGCTTTATGATCCCCCATACGTTGACGGTGTCCCGGGGAAGGTACACGCTTCTGTCGAGATACATGTAAGTCCAGTAGTTATCTGTGATGGCCGATCCGTAATAGTTGTTGTACCAGTAATAGATCGTGCTGTAGTTCGTCACGCATGCGACAGCCGGGAGTTTCGATCCGGGCTCGATCATGAAGAAATCATATGCTGTATCGGAGTTGTTCTTTGGTGCGTCGAATACAGCAAGCCCTTTATTGTCAGACACTGCAGAAGCTCCGCTTTCATGCCTGAAAACAGCGCCGGATATTGGCTGGCCTGTAATCGCATCATTCAGCCATGCAAGGTATTTGTTGTTCGCCGTCATGATATATACCGAGGTGCCGTTTATCTGGAAAGGAGCATAGTACTTGTCACCGTCGATGTCGACAGCCGCAAGGTAATATCCCTCCTGTAAAGTGGAAGGGAGGATGAGGTAGTACCTGTTCCAGTAGTTTGCTCCCTGTTCTGTGACGGTGCAGTTCAGCGAAGCGACCTTCTCAAGCTTTGTCACGCCGTAATCCACGTTGCTGTCCTTCACCGCCCAGTATGGCCTGGATTGCGCTTCCTTCAACGCGTCCATGAAAGCTGGCGCATTCGGGTAACTATATATCTCGACGGGCACTTCTTTTCCTGCCATTTCCCCCATGGTGTATACTTCAAGCGCGGGGACCGAGCCCGGAATAAAGTTATAGAAGTTGTCGGAGAACTGGAAATACATCTTCGATGTGGGTTTCTGCTCGGTCTGGAATTTGAACGTGTAATCGTCCTGGAGCGTTTCGCTGCTGCCCTTTACACGGATGCCTTTTTTGACCGTGACGGTGTATATCGTGTCGTATTCCAGGTTTTCCGGGACAAAGACCAGCGTCTTTTTGTTCCATTCGAAGCGTCCGTTGACCTTGGGCGTTATCTCGAAACATTCCTCCGCATTTTCGATGCCGCTGTGGCTGAAAGTGATCTCGATGCCGGAGTTGACCGGCACATAGACCGCCCTGTCGCGGGGCAGCGTGCGGACGACGTTCAGCTGTTTTTTAGTCTGGAAGGCCCATGACTTTTTTTCGCCGTTGTCCATGTCGTTCAATGTGAAGGTGTAGATCTTGTTGCTTTCCATTGGTTTGTCGAATGCCAGGCTGAACTCGTTTCCTGAAACCCTGTTTATGCTGAAATCCTGCTTCGGTTCCACGCTCAGCGTCGAGACAATGGCCTTTTCATCGGTATCCCTGCTGAACAGGAGCCTGAATGCCGATGTGGTGCTTACGCCAAGACTGTCCTGGTCTGTTGGGGAGATTTCGACGATCGAATCCAGCAACTCCGCATACCGTATTGCATCGGAAAGACCGTCCTTTTGCGTGTCTGTGCCCGTATCTGCTCCTGCAGTCGTACCGGCGGATTTCCCGATGCCGCCGAACAAACCTGTCAGCGCAGCCGTTGCCGCTGCCGCCGCGAACAGGAGCACAGCCGCCGTGATAATGATTGCAGTTTTTTTGCGGAACAGTTCTTTGATTTTACCCATACATCTCAACCTTACCTTTCATTCCGGCCCGGCCGGTGATAACAAAAATGCTGTCATCGTATTACAATATACAGACGTGGCAGCAGATGGTTTTGTTTCAAAATATTATATCTTATATCGTTCCAATGATCAACGGCAGAACAATACCGTCATCTTCGCCAAGCCCCGGTGCTCCCTGCTCATCATAGTTCCAGGAAAACAGGTTTCCTGTTTCAGATAATGCGGAGCATTCTTTGTCTCCGGCTTCGATTTTGCTGATAGCTTCGGGGAGCGGATGTGTTGCAGATACGCTGCTATTGTATCACAAACTTGGAAATATGTATATTTATATTGTGTCATACTGCGATTTCAGCGGTACCCATAAGCCGAAAAACTGCACAGATAAGAAGGGAAATACGGTAAGGGGCCCGGTTATTGCCCAAAAGCTGTAAAACCGTACAAAATGGAATTCGG
>DAOSCC010000143.1:0-6245 GCA_035361135.1 Clostridiales bacterium
ATATAGTCGGCTGGGCTTCGGGTAAGCTGGCTGAGACAGGTGGAGTTGCTGCAGAAGTTTTCTATGCAGCAGGCGGCCTGTTCATAGTTGCTGCCGGCGTGCTTGCAGCTGCAAGGAAGAAGTAAGCCACAGGTTTGTTGCCAGGTACATAAGATGAGTGCCAAAATTGCTGATACTTGAACATATGGAAATAGCAAATAAGAGAATATATTGGATGATCAGGATCATATCTGATAATATGATGTGTGATTGTAGTATTGGCAGAAAGCTGTTTGAGGATTCCTGAGCAAATCAGGCGTCCTTTTTTATTTGCTGAGAGCATACAAACCAAGAGGTGCATATGAAAGATAAAATACTTGCAATGATCAGAAAAAGGCTGCCAATAATTTTAGTGACGATAGGCGTCCTGCTGATGGCCTACCCTGTAATTGGCAGGATATATGCCAGGTACCAGGAAGAAAAAATGCTGGCAGAGTGGCTGAACAGCATCGATGTAAGCGATTTTGGGGATGCTGATGCCGCAGATCCGGAGGAATCCTATGCACTTCTCCAGGATGCATTCGATACCGAAGACAGCGGGAACGGCGGCAAGGGAACCGGGATATCCGATAATGCCGGAGGAGACGGAGGGCAGACAGGGGACGGAGGAGCGAGTGCCGGAAATGGTACGGGGCAAAAATCGTCGGCGTCGGACCTGTCCAATCAGAGAGTGCTTGGTATTATCCAGATTCCTAAAATAAAAGTGAAGGATCCCATCGTTGAAGGAGTTGAAAAATCGAATCTGAAAGCCGGAATCGGACATGTGCCAGGGACACCTCTGCCCGGGCAGCCAGGCAACTGTGCTCTCGCGGGGCACAGGAACTATGCGCTGAAAAAGCTGTTCAGAAGGCTCGATGAGCTTGAGGCAGGCGATGAAGTCATAATCATCACGAAAACCGAGACATTGAGATATACTGTAACGGGAAAGGTCGTCGTGGAACCTGACGACGTGTCGGTACTCCAGGGAAGCAAGGACAAAAGCATCATATCGATGATCACATGTACGCCTATGTATGTACATTCCCACAGGCTGGTCGTTTTTGCGGAGCTAGTGGAGCGCGTACCGAGGGAACCTTAAATGGACTGAAACTTGCTTGCAGAGTTAAAAACGGCGGCTTAATCACTGAAAAAATATGGCGCTGACACATGCCATGCCAGCGCTATTTTTAATAGGAATCCTGTAACAATTACTACTTTACTCGTACCAATATTACTTTGAACGGCACGGGACATGTTGTTGCCACGCCCCTCTTTATAACGGGATCACCTGAGAACGATGCCGAAAACTGAAATGAATGCAATGGTCCGCAGGAATCCTGCCATCCTGAAAGAATGATTTGAATCCGGGCATTCAATTCCCTGCAATTCCTTGACAGTTCCGGCCTGCTTTTATATTATAATTTTAATTATCCAGCAGAATTTTAGCTGTATTGTCACTAAACTATTAAAATAATCGCATAAGTCGTCTATAATTAAACTATAAAATAAATTTACGCGCAATGATAAAGGATAGAGGATGGACAACATGAAAAAACTGGGACTGAATGAAATAAGGGAGAAGTATTTAAGTTTCTTTGAGAGCAAGGGCCATTTGCGCCTGCCCAGCTTTTCGCTGGTACCGAAGAACGACCCGAGCATACTGCTCATAAATGCCGGGATGACGCCGCTCAAGCCGTATTTCACGGGAGCGGAGAAGCCGCCGCGTACAAGGGTGACGACGTGCCAGAAGTGTATAAGGACGCCGGATATAGAAAATGTAGGGAAGACTGCAAGGCACGGCACTTTCTTCGAGATGCTGGGCAATTTCTCGTTCGGCGACTATTTCAAGAAAGAAGCGATCACATGGGCATGGGAGTTTGTCACGAAGGTCATGGAAATGCCGGAGGACAGGCTCTATGTTTCGATTTACGAAGAAGACGATGAAGCGTTCGAGATATGGAACAAAGAAGTTGGCCTGGCGCCTGAGCGCATCTTCAGGATGGGGAAAAAGGACAACTTCTGGGAGCACGGCACCGGCCCATGCGGACCATGTTCCGAGATCTATTTCGACAGGGGCCCCGAGAGAGGCTGCGGAAAGCCTGACTGCACGGTAGGCTGCGACTGCGACAGGTATATAGAGTTCTGGAACCTCGTATTTACGCAGTTCGATAAACAGGAAGACGGCACTTATACAAAGCTGGAGAAGAAGAACATCGATACCGGGATGGGACTGGAGCGCCTGGCAGTTATCATGCAGGACGTTGACAGCCTATTTGAGGTGGATACGATAAGGCGCATACTGGAGTATGTATGCGAGAAAGCCGGCGTTGTCTACGGCCATGGCGACGAGGACGTGTCCATCAGGGTCATAACCGACCATATAAGGAGCACCACGATGATGGTCGCAGACGGGATACTTCCTTCCAATGAAGGACGCGGATATGTCCTCAGGAGGCTACTCAGGAGGGCCGCAAGGCATGGCAGACTGCTCGGCATCGAAGGGCCGTTCCTGTATGATGTGGCGAGAGTCGTTATAAGGGAATCCTGTGAGGCATATCCTGAACTGGCTGAAAAGGAAGAATACATCTGCAAGGTTATAAAGATAGAGGAAGAGCGCTTTGCGGCTACCATCGACCAGGGCATAGCAATACTCAATGCCATGATCGCAGAGCTGAAGATGGAAAACAGGACCGTACTGCCGGGAAGCATGGCCTTCAAGCTGCATGATACTTACGGCTTCCCGCTGGACCTGACAAGGGAGATCGCAGAGGAAGCCGGCCTTACAGTCGACGAGCAGGGATTCATGGCTGAGATGGCGGAGCAGAAAAACAAGGCGCGTATGGCAATCAAGAGCAAGGAGATATCTGCATGGGGCCGCGATATTGCGGCAGGGATTGACAAGGATCTCAGGACCGAGTTCGTCGGATATGAGAGCTATTCGTCCGAAAGCAAAATACTGTATATCATCCTTAACGACGAGCAGGCGGACAGTGCGCAGCAGGACGATGAAGTCACGATCATACTGGACAGGACGCCGTTCTATGCTGAAAGCGGCGGCCAGGTGGCAGATACCGGCATGATAACCGGAAGAGACGGAAAGGTCAGGATCACCGGCTGCGTCAAGACCGGCGAAGGTTTGTATCTCCATACCGGCGTTGTTGAGGAAGGCATAATAGAGAAAGGTTCTGCAGTGACTGCGGCGATAGATATTGAAAGAAGGCTTGCCACTGCAAGGAACCACACGGCGACGCATCTTCTGCACAAGGCATTGAGGAATGTGCTGGGCGATCATGTGACGCAGGCCGGATCGCTGGTCGAGCCTGACAGGCTGAGATTCGACTTCCACCATTTCTCCGCGATGTCAAAGGAAGAGATAAAGCGGGTGGAAGATGAAGTAAATGCCAGGATACTTGATGATCTCAATGTGAACGTAAGGGAAATGCCCATTGAAGAGGCGAAAAAGCTCGGAGCGATGGCGCTTTTTGAAGAAAAATACGGAGATGTCGTCAGAGTCGTACAGGCAGGCGATTACAGCACGGAACTCTGCGGCGGCACCCACCTGAAATCGACGGCCCAGGCGGGACTCTTCAAGATAATCAGCGAAAGCGGAGTCGCGGCCGG
Organism: Clostridiales bacterium; assembly: GCA_035361135.1. Lineage (GTDB taxonomy): Bacteria > Bacillota > Clostridia > Acetivibrionales > DTU013 > DTU013. The sequence continues at coordinate 3,640 of DAOSCC010000143.1, forward strand.
TGTAAGAAGGATAGAGGCTCTTACAGGCAAAGGCGCGCTGGAATACTATGGCCATGTGGAAGAGAAGCTGGAAAACATCGCGTCGGTGCTGAAAACGACGCCGCAGGAGAGCCTGAGAAGGGTGGAGACCATCAGTGCGGAACTGAAAGCCGCCCTGAGGAGATAGAACAGCTGAAGGCAAAACTGGCAAGCAGTTCGTTCGACGAGGTGCTTGCAGGCGCGGTGGATGTCAACGGAATCAAAATTGCGACAGGCAGGTTTGATCAGCTTGATATGGATTCGCTGCGCAACACCTGTGAGAACCTCAGGAGCAGGGTCGGCTCCGGAGTCGTGGTCTTGGGATCGGCTTTCGGGGACAAGGTAAGTTTCGTGGCAATGGCGACGAAGGATGCTGTCGAACGGGGCGTCCACTGCGGCAATATCGTGAAGGAAGCGGCAAAGGCAGCAGGCGGAGGCGGAGGCGGAGGCGGCAGGCCGGATATGGCACAGGCCGGCGGCAAGGATACATCGAAGATCGACAAAGCGCTCAGGCTTGCGGTCGATGCTGCCAGGGCACAGATAAAATAATTGTTTGCAAATTATAAAAAGCTTGCAATTTATAAAATGGATATAACTCATAAAATAAACGGAGGAAGGTGCAGCGATGCAGGATTGTATTTTTTGCAAAATCATCGAAAGGCAACTGCCGTCAACAGTTGTATACGAGGACGATAAGGTGATGGCGTTCAATGATATCAATCCGGTGGCTCCGATCCATGTTGTCATCATTCCTAAGAGGCATATAGCCAACGTGAATGAGCTTACGGAGGAAAACGCTTCAATGGTTGGCGATATCCACCTTGCCGCAAAAAAGATTGCGGAGAAGCTCGGAGTCGCAGACAAGGGCTACAGGCTGATAAACAACTGCGGCCCTGATGCGGGGCAGACCGTGTTCCATCTGCATTATCACCTGATCGCAGGAGTCAAACTGGGAGCGAAGATAATCTGAGGCATCAGGCGTTGGAGAACGGATGCCAAAGACAAGATATCAGGTACCAGATACTAAGGGAAAGATAAAAACCACAGATCATAATCAGTGTAAAACCTTAAGGCTATACTCAGAAGGAGAGCGTGTTATATGGCAGTACTTGTTACCGGCGGAGCCGGATATATCGGAAGTCATACCTGTGTCCAGCTGCTTGAGGCAGGATATGATATCGTTGTGCTTGACAACCTTTGCAACAGCAAGATCGAGGCTGTCAGAAGGATAAAAGAACTTACAGGAAAAGACTTTGTATTTGTGCAGGGAGATATCCGCGACAGCGATCTGCTGGACGATATTTTCAGCAAATACGATATCGACTCGGTAGTGCATTTTGCCGGGCTGAAAGCTGTGGGAGAGTCTGTGAGCGTACCGCTGAGGTATTACCGCAACAATGTGACCGGCTCGATACTGCTGTTTGAGAGCATGCAAAGAAACGGCGTGAAAAACATCGTTTTCAGTTCATCAGCCACTGTCTATGGTATGGCGGAGAAAATGCCCCTGCGCGAGGATGCGCCGCTGGGCGCAGTCAACCCGTATGGACGTACCAAGCTGATGATAGAAGATATACTTCGTGATATTTATTCTGCCGACAACAGTTGGAACATAATACTGCTCAGGTATTTCAATCCAGTGGGCGCACATCCCAGCGGAAGGATCGGCGAAGATCCCAATGGAATACCCAATAACCTCATGCCTTTTATTTCGCAGGTCGCTGTGGGCAAGCTGAAGGAACTCAATGTTTTCGGCAATGATTATCCGACGCCGGACGGGACATGTATCAGGGACTATATCCATGTGATGGATCTGGCTGACGGCCATGTGAAGGCTCTCGAAAAAATAAAGGAAAACCCGGGCGTCGTTGCATACAATCTGGGCACCGGCAAAGGCTCCAGCGTTATGGAGATGATAGCCGCGTTCGCCGAAGCCACAGGCATAAAAATACCTTACAAAATAACAGGCAGGCGGCCGGGAGATGCTCCGGTAAGCTATGCTGACCCGTCAAAGGCTGAAAAGGAGCTTGGCTGGAAAGCCAGCAGAAATATCATCGATATGTGCAGGGACCTGTGGACGTGGCAGTCGCAGAACCCGGACGGGTACGGCGACTGAGACAGCCGTGCTTCCAGTTTGCGGGGTCTTTCATGCGTCCCGTTTCTATTGACTTTATTTTGAAGGATAATATATAATATACTGTGTGCTGCACATAGCTTGATTCCCACATGCAATCGAAGCAATATACGCGGCTTGTATACGGCACAATAGCTGCCATCGGAGGGAGGGATATACGTGTCAGAAGTTCGGGTAAAAGAGAACGAGTCTCTCGACAGCGCACTCAAGAGATTCAAGCGTCAGTGTGCCAAGGCAGGCGTTCTGGCTGAAGTCAGAAAAAGAGAGCATTACGAGAAGCCGAGCGTCAGAAGGAAAAAGAAGTCTGAGGCTGCCAGGAAAAGGAAGCATAGATAATCCTGCGCAGTTTTAAGTGTTCATTTTTTCTCGGGAGGCTGGCCGAATGTCCCTCAAGGAACAGTTACTGGAAGATATGAAAGATGCCATGAAGAAAAAGGATACCGTCAGGAAGAACGCT
>DAOSCC010000144.1:0-2021 GCA_035361135.1 Clostridiales bacterium
ACGGATACCGATAAAATCGCACACTTTCCGGATCCGTGCATTTTTGAAGCCCGGGAAGTATTCTTTCATTATTCTGAATAACTCCAGATTTTCTTTTCGTCCCTGTGCCAGTGCTTTGCTTATGGATGCTTCACTGGTACCGTCGACACATACTTGGCGTATTGTGTTGATAAGGAAGACATCTTTATGTACAAGCTGCATACATACGAAGATCTCGTAAGGGAATTTCCAGATCCCATCTTTCTTCAGCCGTTCGATTATTTCAACCAGCTTGGGTGACTGATGCTCATTCTGATATCTGACAAGTTCGTTTCCATCCACGTTTTCTACATGCATTTCCAGTGAAGCCGGCGTCGTAAGTCCGTCAGATTCGCGGCCTTTAAGACAACTGCAGCCAGAAAGGGCAGCCAGATCCGCGTCTCCCGTACAATCTGCAAAGCAGCCGGCCTCAAGCGATACTAAACCGTCTTTGTTGTGGATTATGACAGAATCAATAAAACGTCCCGTCCTTTTTACATCAATAAGGGCGGAGTTGTAATAGACACGTATACCCAATGCTTCACACATATCATCCATCAGGATCTTCAGCGCTAACTCGTCAAATACGATACCTGAAGCCATTCTTGGATACCAGCCGACAGGGTTGAAATCCAGATCTATCGTATCGGGTTCAATAGCATTTCCTTCCGAAATCAATTTATCGGTAATCTCATCAAAGATCCCGCCTATGACGCGTATATGCTTTTTGCTCTTTTCATCAAGCTTTCGCCCGCCAAGGAAGTAATTGATCCCGCCTGCCGTCGCGGTTCCGCCCAGACAACCGAGCTTTTCCACAATTGCAGTTTTAAGTCCCTTGCGAGCTGCACTGACAGCAGCAGGCTATGCTGTCTCAAAAATACGTTTTCGCGGCAAGAAGCTGATTTTCACCCTGGTTATCGCTTGTCTTGTAATGCCCAAGGAGATCTATCTTCTGCCGCTATATCAGCAGATGGTCTCCTACCGGTGGATCGGCTCCATGCTGGGATTTATTATCCCGGACATCGCTTCGCCGTTTGGTGTATACCTTATGACTAACTACTACGACACCATACCTGACGAAATTTATGAGTCGGCGTCGATCGACGGCAGCGGACATTTCAGATTTTTCACGGATTTTGCGCTTCCGTTGTCAAAGCCGGGGATAGCTGCGCTTGGGATACTGACATTTATTCGCACATGGAACAGCTACCTGTGGCAGTTTGTTATGAAAACCAATGAAAACACCTATACGTTGCCTGTAGGCATTGCGAGCCTGTTCGATAATCCCGATATCGTGGACTATGGTCTGAAGTTTGCAGGCGCTTCAATTACGGCAATACCACTGCTGCTGATCTTCATGCTATTCCAAAAGTTTTTTGTATCAGGAATTACATCTGGATCAGTCAAGGGCTAGCAAGAAACATATGAGACAGAAAGAGGTTTAAAACATGAAAAACAAAGAGCGTTTTGGCGGAATTATTCCTCCGCTGGTCACACCACTGCTTCCGGATGAAACGCTTGACGTTGTCACCACTAAGCAGCTTATTGAATACCTGATCCAAAACAATGTTAACGGGATATTCGTTAACGGTACTTCCGGAGAAGCGATGCGCGTTACCGAAAGTGTCTGGGAAGGAATCACAAGGCTGGCGCTTGAGACCGTCAATGGGCGTGTCCCGGTCTTTTGCGGAGCAATAGATACGTCCACGTTGCGGGTTATTGAACGCATCCGGCGTATTGAGGCGATGGGCGGCGAGCTGGTCGTTTGCACGCCTCCTTTCTACCTGAAGAGTTTTGGACAGGATGAGATTTTACGCCATTATGACAAAATTTGCTCATCAGTCAGCAAGAACATACAAATTGCAGTTTACAACATACCATCGACCACCGGTGCCAACATCGAGCCGGAGACCATCGCAAAGCTTGCCGATTATGACAATATTGTCGCTTACAAAGACAGCTGCGCTGATTTTGAGCAGGTCCAGCATGATCTGTTCCAGCTG
>DAOSCC010000144.1:2031-6190 GCA_035361135.1 Clostridiales bacterium
GGCAGACAAAGACATATGTATGTTCAACGGGGCCGAGGATCTATGCGCTGCCAGCATGCTCTTCGGTGCACAGGGATGTATCCCGGGACTGGCTAATTTTTACCCTGAGCTGTTTGTCAGGCTGTACCAGCTTTGCCGGAAAGGCGAAGTGGCTGAAAGCGTCCGTCTCCAGGAACAGATAAGCGAGATCCGGAAGTGCCTCCATGTTGGCACATCCTGGATGGCAGTAATGAAGTATTTGCTTAAGCGGGAAGGCTTCGGACATGACACCGTTTCTTCACCAATACCGCCGCTCAATGACGAGCATCGCCGTAGCATTGATGCTATCCTTGAGCGTGCAGGTGTCTCCAGGAGGGAGCGATGAGAGCATATGGCTACCTGGCTCTGAGCTGGGTAGCCCATTATGCGCAGCGGTGTCCCGTAGCATATCAACTGCTGAAATCATATGGCGTTGAGGTAAAGTCGACAGAAGAACTGACACAGGATGAACTCGAACGCCTTTTGCCCGAAGCTGATTTCGCAATTGCCGGGCTCAACATCTGGGACGAGACCTTATTTAAAAAAATGAAAAAACTCAGGCTGCTGACCAAGTTCGGCTCAGGGGTGGATAACATCGACCTTGTGGCTGCACGCCGCTTTGGCGTTGATGTATGCAACACCAGGGGCGGTAATGCCAATGCCGTGGCCGAGCTTGCCGTCGGTCTTATGATCTCTGTACTGCGGTATATTCCCCAAAGCAATTCTGAAATACACCAGGGCGAATGGGTCAAGCGTACAGGAAGCGAACTGCGAGGCAAGACGCTGGGGCTGGTTGGCTTCGGCATGATTGCCCGCCGCCTGGCAGAATTGCTCAGGGCATTCAACATGCGGATAATCGCCTGTGATCCATGGCCTGACCGTGGCGAGGCTGAACGGCTGGGCGTGGAGCTTGTTACGCTGCAGCAGCTTTTGCAGGAGTCGGATATTATCAGCCTCCATGCGCCTTATACTGCTGAAACACGCGGTATGATCGGTGCCAATGAACTGGCAGGTATGCGGGACGGTGCAGTGCTGATCAATTGTGCTCGTGCCGGGCTGGTAGACACACCTGCGCTGGCTGAAGCGCTGCGTTCCGGAAAGCTTGCCGCTGCAGCATTGGATGTATTCGACGAGGAGCCTGTCAGTTCGTCCAATCCTCTGATTCATATGCCAAATGTGATTTGTACTGCTCACTATGGCGGAAGTACTTTCGAAAGTATGTATATAGACAGCATGATTTCCGCACAAGCCATTATAAGCGTACTCCGCGGTGAACAGCCGGAAAACCTTCTTAACAGGTGATACACCTGAGAATATTCAGACTATGCGGCGGAGACCCGGGTGATCGGTTTCCGCCCTTATTTTTTCATATCAAAATGCCCCGGCTTAAAGGTGAACAATATGTATATTGTTTCAGACAGATGTAAGGACATTTCTGAGAAGGTCAAAAAATATAAAAATGAGATTTTGATTTTTCTTGCTATTTCTGTTGCTTTGCTTGGGGATGCCAGCCTGTATGTACTTCTGCCTGTCCATGCTTCTGATCGTGGGATCTCAATTGCGTCTTTGGGAGTTCTGTTAAGTGTAAATCGCCTTGTCAGGCTGGCAGTGAATAGTTTCATAAAATATCTGCATAAATGGACCGGAAGCAGGACGCTGTTTACGGCAAGCATAACACTAACAGCATTATCAACATTGATCTATGGTTTGCCGGTAAGTTTCATTACCCTCCTGGCGGCCAGAATTATTTGGGGATGCTGCTTCTCATCAATGAGGTATATTGCATATCTGAAAATTGCTGAAAGTTCAGATGACAGCAACCGGGGAGAACTGACAGGATTGTATAATTCTGCGATCAGGGTCGGCAGTCTTATTGCTGCGCCTTTAGGAGCGGCTTTGGCTGGCCTCCTGGTATCGATACGGCACTTTTACACTGTATTCCTGTCTGTATACTTCGGGAGGCTGTCGGATCGTTACGGGCGTTTCAGGGTAGTAGTATTGTCCTGCTGTATACAGGCGGTATCCCTGGCGGTTATTGCTTTAAGCCGATCGTTTTTGCTGCTTAGCATGGCAGTACTGGCAGCATTCACAGGAGCTACTGCATTGACAAATACTCTAAGTGCGGCAGCAATGGACTGTCACCATATTTACAAAACCAAAAACGTGCTTGGATGCTTTACTACCTGGTTTGATATAGGATCTGCACTTGGAACTATGGCAGGTTATACGCTTATGGTAGCGATTGGATACAGCAGAACATATATATACAGCGGCCTGATTTTAACTGCAGTCTTAGGGCTTATTGCAAGGAAGATGTTTGCCGGCGCAGAGCAGGCAAATCAAAACTGACATCATAATTTATTGCCGTATTTCTTTTCATATTTACATGTATTAGAATTATGCTAAAGAAGGTATGCAGATCCGGCATATTTCACACTGCTATATCACTATCGACTGGAGATGATGGAATGGGCAGCTTTTTCAGGACCGAAGGATCACGTCTTATCAGGGAATACCGCAATGAGATACTCTGGATCGAGCCATGGGGCGCCAACAGCCTGCGCGTCCGCGGGACAAAACGCGCAGCGATGGAACAGCAGCAGGACTGGGCTTTGCTGCCCGGACCCGGCGGCGATGCGGCGGAGATCTCCATATCGGATGACGGCAGGTCGGCGGAGATCAGGAACGGCAAGATAACTGCAAAAATTTTCCCTAACGGGAAACTAGCCTATTATAATTCTGAAGGCAGGCTGCTGCTTGAAGAGTACGTAAGGAGCCGCGATAATCTGAAGGAGTTCGTCAGCGCGCTTTGCATAAATTCCCGGGAATACTCCCCTGTCCCCGGGACCAATGATTTCAGGCTTACGGTAAGATTCGAGGCCAATGACGATGAGAAACTGTTCGGAATGGGACAGTACCAGCAGCCGTATCTCGATCTCAAGGGCTGCACATTGGAACTGGCCCACAGGAACTCCCAGGCAAGCGTACCGTTCCTGCTTTCGAACAGGGGATACGGTTTCCTCTGGAACAACCCCGCTGTCGGCAAAGTTACGTTCGGCAGGAACGTGACCGAGTGGTATGCAGGTTCCGTGCAGCAGATGGATTACTGGATAACGGCAGGTGATACGCCTGCGGAGATAGAGGAAGCGTACGCCCGGGTGACAGGTACTGTGCCGATGATGCCCGATTATGCGATGGGTTTCTGGCAGTGCAAGCTGCGTTACCAGACGCAGGAGGAACTGCTGGAAGTGGCTCGTGAGTACAAGCGCAGAGGTCTGCCCATATCTGTTATCGTTATCGACTTCTTCCACTGGACGAAGCAGGGCGATTTCAAATTCGACCCCGAATACTGGCCCGACCCGGAAGGCATGGTGCGTGAACTCAGGGAAATGGGGATCGAACTCATGGTTTCCATATGGCCTACGATCGACAAGACCAGCGAGAACTTCCGGGAGATGCATGAAAAGGGATACCTTGTCAGGTTCGACAGGGGCAATTCCATCGTGATGGACTGGATGGGCAACACTATGTTTTTTGATGCCACCCATCCCGGGGCAAGGGAACACCTGTGGAAAATCATAAAAAGGAATTATTATGACAAGGGCATCAGGATATTCTGGCTCGATGAGGCCGAACCCGAGTATTCCGAATACGAATTCGACAATTACCGGTATCATATAGGCACCGCGCTGCAGGTCAGCAACATCTATCCGCTGATGTACGCAAAAACTTTTTATGACGGCATGAAAGCGGCGGGCCAGGAGAACATAATCAACCTCATCCGCTGCGCCTGGGCGGGAAGCCAGCGGTATGGAGCGCTGGTATGGTCGGGGGACATCCATTCCAGTTTCAGGGCTCTCCGCAACCAGGTGAGGGCCGGGCTCAACATGGCCATTGCCGGTATACCGTGGTGGACCACCGATATTGGCGGTTTCCACAGCGGAGATATCCGCGATCCTGCTTTCCACGAACTCATTATCCGCTGGTTCCAGTATGGTACATTCTGTCCGGTATTCCGACTCCACGGCGACAGGGAACCGCACACGCCGCCCATGGGCACCTCCGGAGGCGGAATATTCGGGAGCGGCGCCCCGAACTTTTTTTTTTTCAAGCAGAAGACGGCATACGAGATATTCAAAAA
>DAOSCC010000145.1:0-3008 GCA_035361135.1 Clostridiales bacterium
GTTCTGTTGTGTGCTACAAACGGGGTATCGAAACTTGTGAGAGGCGAGGGGTTCATCTGATCCCGGGATCCATCCGGCCTGCCTGGAAGGAAGGGCCGCCGTATGATCGGGCCAGATCTTACAGGAAGGAAGCAACGGCTGCCGGCTGACTCGTTCTTATAGATGGATACATAGAACAACGATTCCCGGTTAGAAAGAATCCAATACGGTTTATATGGCGGCTTGCCCAAAGGACGGTTGCCGGTCCATCGGTTTTGATCCATCGGAAATGGAAAGCAAGGCGGTCGGTCCATGAAAAATGCTGTGGCCGGTACATTGAGATGGGAGGATTTGAGATGAGTGTTTCAAGGCAGAAAACTCAAAAACACAAAATGCATATGAGTATAGGCGACAGAATCATAAACTTCATTACCTATGTGGTATATTCGTTTTTTGCATTCGTATGTGTTTATCCTTTTTACTACATTTTCATCAATTCCATCAGTGCCAACAATCTCAGTGATAAAGGAAAGGTACTGTTCTGGCCGTTGCAGATACACTTCACCAACTATGTCAACGTTATGAAGATCTCCACCCTGTTCAGCGCCCTTAAAGTATCAGTCGCAAGGACTGTTATCGGTACGGTTCTGACCGTCCTGTTCTCTGCTTTCCTCGGATACATGTTCACAAGGGAAACACTTTGGGGCAGGAGATTCTGGTACAGGTTCGTGGTGGTCACCATGTACTTTAACGCAGGGATCATCCCGTGGTTTATCACAATGATGAACCTGAAACTGACCAACAACTTCTGGGGATACATATGGCCGGTAGTCGTACAGCCCTTCTACGTAGTACTGTGTAAGACTTTTGTCGAATCCACTCCCAAGGAATTGCAGGAGGCGGCTGAAATCGACGGGGCAGGTACACTGACTATCTTCTTCAAAGTGATGCTGCCGGTCATCAAGCCGATCCTTGCGACCATCGCCATTTTTGCAGCAGTAGCACAGTGGAACTCATTCCAGGATACGCTGCTTCTGATGACGGACAGTAAGCTCTATACGCTGCAGTTCGTGCTGTACCAGTATATCAATCAGGCTAACTCGCTCAAAGGTCTGGTCAACAATGCTACAGGCAACATAGATATTGCCGCGAGCCTTGCAAAAGCCCAGACAGCTACATCCATACGAATGACAGTAACGATCATCGTCGTAACGCCAATTATCCTCGTATATCCCATTTTCCAGAGGTTCTTCGTAAAAGGCATCATGATAGGTGCCGTAAAGGGATAACTTTAAGCACTGCAGGGATAGACACTGTGACAGATCGTGAACAGAAGCAATGGCATGGCGTACTACGGCAATAATGAGTCAGGCATCAGCAATACGACAACAGATATCAACAATGAAGCCAGTCTTCATTGTTCGATTATAGACCAAAACAAAGAGGAGGTTCCAACTATGAAAAGGTTACTGTCAATCATGCTTGTGGTCTGCCTTATCCTGACCATGGCCCTGACGGGATGCGGAGATACCACAAGCAAAGGTACCGGGTCGGATACATCGTCCGGCAGCGGGGCCTCAACAGGCGGAGATAGTACAGGAAGCAGTACAGGAGATGCTTCAGCAGGAGGGACCAGAGAGATTTCCCATGATAAGGAGATCACCATAGACAACTACAATGTGGCGGCCAACTATCATGGAGAACAGACCGGCTGGTTCGGAAAACTCCTGAAGGACAAATTCAACATCAAGCTCAACATCATGGCGCCCCAGGTTGCCGGCGATGCACTCTACCAGACCCGTATCAGTTCCGGTAATCTCGGAGATATCGTAATACTTGAGGGCCCGGACTTTGCAGACTGCGTACAGAACGGACTTATTAAGGATATCTCTGACGAGATCAAGAACTGGCCCAATCTCATGGAGTATTTCAATCAGATCGAGACCTACAACAAGAGCATTCCCGGAAATGAAGCAGGGAAGATATACGGCATCCCGTGCCAGATGACCAATACGTCCCCGACAGCTTATTCACAGGATGTCATCTACTCAAGCCCGCAGCTCCGCTGGGATCTGTACCAGGCAATCGGAGCTCCTGTAATACAGGATCTTGAAGGGCTCCTGGATGCACTTGAAGCAATACAGAAGATCCATCCGACAAACGAAGACGGCGAACCGGCATATGCGATGACCCTCTGGCCTGACTGGGACGGCGGCGACAACATGATGGGAATCGCCAACGTTGTCCAGCTTACCACATGGTACGGCGAGAAAATAAAGGGTTCTGTCGTGCTGAAGCCGGACGGAACATTCTACAAGTTGACAGACAAGAACGGAACATACCGCAAGATGCTGCATTTCCTCTTTGAAGCTCAGCAAAGAGGCCTTGTAGATCCGGATTCGATGGATCAGGACTGGAACGCAGTATATCCGAAGATAGCTTCAGGCCGTGTACATCTGCTCTGGTACAGCTGGCAGCAGGGATTCTGGAACACGGCGGACAGGCTTGCCCAGGGCAATGCGTTCATCTTCATACCTGTAATGGATCAGAACTATTATGCGGATTCTGATACATACTATGGCAGCGGCCGTGTATTCGGCGTAGGTTCGGGAGTTGACGACGAGAAATTCCTCAGGATCATGGAATTCCTCGACTGGTATGCAAGTCCGGACGGCCTGGAGTATCAGCATATAGGTATAGAAGGCTTCAACTACACGAGAGGAACCGACGGCAAGCTGACTATAATGAATGAGAACGCTCTTATGGATAACCTGCCGGTTCCTGAAGAGTGGGGCGGCGGCGGATTCAACGACGGCAACAATGCCATCAACCAGTGGATCGTTGATTCCATAAGCATAAACCCGAAGACCGGCGAGCCGTATTCAAGAACATACTGGAGTTCATATAAGGAAGCCACCAGGACTGAGATGAAGAGGCAGTGGGCTGAAAAATTCGGCGCTGAAGAACCTGCTGAATGGATGAAGAAGAACAATAAACTGATCGTCAGCCCGAACGTCAGCGTAACGCTT
>DAOSCC010000145.1:3018-6188 GCA_035361135.1 Clostridiales bacterium
AATCCGAACGATATTGCAGTTACCCGTAACTCCTGCGAAGAGATCCTTGAGGAATACTCATGGAAGATGATCTTCTGCGGCAGCGAAGAGAAGTTCAACCAGCTGTGGGATGAGATGGTAGCGAAGATGGACGGAAACGACTTCGACCAGGTAGTACAGTTTGACCTTGAAAAGTGGCAGATAGAACTCGATGCAAAGAAAGCAGCAATGGAAAACCAGTAATGCTGATATAGAGTGAGCAGTGCTGCGCATGGGATAAGCAGCTAAATACAGGCGTGAGGGGATCGGTCCCGCGGATCGGTTCCCTCATGTGTTATTGCCTGGTGCAATAACGGTATTTCCGCCATTTTGTGGCTTGCCGGGCAATACAGGAAGTGCTATAAAGGAATTAGAAGCGTTAAAGTAAACAGCCAAGTTAAAAGAGAAGCAAAATGATGATATGATATAAAGATATGGAGTGATAATCATGCTGAGAATTGTAAAGACGGAAAATGGTATCGTCCAGGGACTTCCTGCGGCAGATCCGCGTATCACGAGTTTCAAAGGCATCCCGTTCGCTGCTCCGCCTGTCGGGGAAAACAGATGGCGCGCTCCACAGCCTGCGAAAAACTGGGATGGTGTACTTAAGGCATTCCAGTTCGCGCCTGTATCAATACAGCCCCAAATGGGAGTTGACCCGAACGACATATATGTCAGGGAGTGGCATGTGGACCCGGACACCCCGATGGATGAGGACTGCCTGTACCTCAATGTGTGGACGCCGGCAAAAAGGCCTGACGAGAAGCTGCCGGTGTTCGTTTGGTTCTTCGGCGGCGGACTCCAGTGCGGATACACGTCTGAAATGGAGTTTGACGGTGAGCGCATCGCGCGAAGGGGCATCGTCGTCGTCACGGTAAATTACCGCCTGAATGTCTTCGGATTCCTGTGCCATCCTGAAATAACCGCAGAAGCGCCTGAAGCGCCTGCGAATTTCGGCCATCTCGACCAACAGGCAGGCCTGAAGTGGGTCAAACGCAACATCGCGGCATTTGGCGGAGACCCGGACAACATCACCATAGGCGGCCAGTCGGCCGGCGGCGGGAGCGTGCTGTGCCAGCTCACTTCACCACAGAACGAAGGGCTCTTTAACCGCGCTATCATACAGAGCGGTATGATAGCACCCGTCTATCCCGGAAACCGTGTGCCGAGGCACGGGCGGACGCTGTCTGACGCTGAAAAGGAAGGCGCCGAGTTCTTTGAGTTCCTGGGCGTCAAGACGCTGGCCGAAGCCAGGAAACTCGACGCGAAGTATATACTCGAAAAAGCGCTCCAGTACAAGAACTTCTGGAGCATGCTCTGGAGCACGGTCCAGGATGATAAATTCTGCGTGGGCAATCCTTATGAGCTTTTCATAAAGAATAAACGGTGGATGGTGCCCCTGCTGACAGGGCATACTTCATCCGAATTCTTCAGCGTCCCGCAGGTCGAAACGATGGATGAGTTCAGGAAAATGGCTGTTGAAATGTTCGCCGAAGATGCCGATGAGTTCCTCGCGCTTTGCAATGCGCAGTCGGGAAATATCGAGGAAGTGCGCAAAAAGGCGTCCGTGAGCGGACTCGAATATTCGATCCGCATTGCCGCGCAGGCGAACGACCGGAGCAAGACCGGCGTCCCGATATACTATTACAACTTCGACGCCGAAATACCAGGCTGGGATAATCCGGGGACTTTCCATTCCGTAGATCTCTGGTTCACGTTCGAAACACTGGCGAAATGCTGGAGACCCTTCACAGGCAAGCATTACGATCTGGCACGCCAGATGTGCAACTATTGGTGCAACTTCATAAAATCAGGCGACCCCAACGGAGCGGATTCGACCGGTGAAGAGATGGAGCGCTGGGAACCTTACACAACCGATGCACCATACTGTATGGTCTTCGGAGACAAACCGAAGTTCGTCAGGGAACAGCCCAGCGGCCTGATGGAATTCCTCGTAAGGCAGTATTTTAAGCGTAAATAGAGGGGACAGTTCTCACCTTTTCAGCAAAAACTAAGGAAGGGACAGTTCTCACTTTTTAGAGAAGCAGAGGAGTACTGTTCCCGCCTCCTTAGCAGAAATTGGAGGGGACAGTTCTCACCTTTTTGACAGATATGACAGGGGCAGAACTTTCTTTACATTCGCAGGAGATGCGCATATAAGTACAGTTGAAATAAGCCAACGAGTATTATTTCGAAAGGAAAATACACCATGACAGGATATGATCCGACCGCAGTCTTGCCGGACGGCCGAATGTTTGAGTTCTGGGAAGTACCGCAGAAGTACGGCCGTGAGATCCATGTGAATACCAACCATCCCCATGCGTCTGACGTCAATCCCGGCACGCCGTCAAAACCGCTGAAAACGATCAATGCAGCAGCGCGTATTGCAACTCCGGGGACCAGGGTACTTATTCACGGCGGAACATACCGCGAAACGGTCCAGCCTGCTATTGGCGGTCTGAGCCCTGAAAAGATGATCAGTTACGAAGCCTGCGAAGGGGAAGAGGTGATCATCAAAGCTTCGGTGGAAGTAAAGGAATTCAGGCCGAGTGTAGGCTGGAGGCTGGCCAGAGGCTTTGGCGGCAAACGTGTGAATACCGAAGGCATCAGGGTGTGGGAGATAGACATGGATCCAGAGGACTTCAAGGGCTACAACCCGTTCTGCGCAGTTAACATCCTTCATGACAGGCTCTTCATCGAGTATGACAAGACCGATATGACGCCTTACCTGAACAGGAGAGGGATGGTGTTTGTCGACGGCAAACCGATGAAGCAGGTCCCGCTCTATTACATGCTCAGTGAAAACGAGAATGCTTACTGGGTCGAAGCCAACGGGCAAAAAGTGCACATCAGGCTAGCCAATGACGATGATCCCGGGAACCATACCATCGAGTTAACCAACAGGGAGCAGTGCTTTGCGCCCAAAGTCCCATTCCTGTCCTATATCAAGGTAAAAGGGCTGACGCTCGCCCATGCGGCAACAGGCGCACCTGTACCGCAGCGCGGTTCGCTGTCCTGTTACAGAGGCCATCACTGGATCATCGAGGACTGCACGATCGACTGGTCCAATGCAACCGGCATAGACTGTGGGAACGAGTGCTGGCATCACACAGTTGAGGAAGGCCAGATCATAGGCCACTCCATCATCAGGC
>DAOSCC010000146.1:0-6089 GCA_035361135.1 Clostridiales bacterium
TGTACCTGATCCATTATTTTCGCGGCACAGTTCGAGACGCATGCGGTTGAACAACCCGCCATGTATATCTGCATGCTCTTTCAAAAGCATGCCGTAATCCATCGGAATGGCAGCCAGTTCCTCAATCGCATCCGCAAGGTTGAATTTGGAGTGATCCTTGTATGGGAGCGTCCGTGCAGTTATGACCGCGCCATCGGCATTGCGGAGCCTTGCCGTGTCGCCTGCAAGGCCGGCAGATCCGCCTTCCGCATGTATTCTGACTATTCCGCAGTAACCGCCGCTGCCTGCTTCATATCTGCTGTCGAATACGAGCCATATGTCATTCCTGTTTTGCATCTGTTCTCCGGGACACGGCTGTTTGACGGAACGGAGCTGTTTCGGCATTTGCTCGTCAGAATCCTGCCGTCCCGGCTTATGCGGAACGAAATCAGTGAATACGCCTGCTTTTACAGATACCCATTTTATATGTGCTTTCCCAGGGCGTTCTGCCAGATAAATATCACAGTTCAGTTTGCCTCCGGACGGCGCGTCAAGTTTTATAACCACCGCATCACATGCCCTGGAAACAAAAACACGCCTTTCGTACCGTCCGCTTTCACCATACCATTTGACGCCGGCCTCTCCCGTCTCGAAATCCAGCCAGCGGATATAATCAGGCGCTGCCGCTGCGTCTACTGTTTTTATTTTCAGTTCGAATGCCGGATGGAAAGGATCGGTCCAGATCAGTTCGGAAGGAAAACCCTTTTCCCTTGCCTTGTTAAGGAAATGCCTCGTGGCTTCCCTGTATTTCCCATCCCTGATCAGCCTTCGCACAGCCGGAAGTTCGCCCGACATGTCGGGAAGGACAGTGGCCGCATTGACAGGTGTCGGAAGGAACAGCCTTTCATGGTTGAATATAATGGTCTCGTCAAGCGGTTCGCCCATCACAAGGACTCCCTGTACGCCGTTCCCTGACGGATAGGCTTCGTCCCACTTGCCTGCCGGTTTCCTGTTAAACATGCCCTTATGAGCAGAATCCATCATGATGCACCTCTTGCCTGATTTTTATCTGTTTTCAGGTATCTTTTGCCATGCCTGATTTAGTAAGTTTACCATATTTTAATTACCGTTACTGCAATATTAGACGGAAACTGCAAAATCCGCCCGGAGCACAGAAGCACCGACTCATGGCCTTCACCGGCAAACATTTGATACGAAACTGCCCGTACGGCATCAGCATGCTACAAGTTCGCCGCTGCGGAACAGATACAGGTACCTTTCGGTCACCTTTTTGCCGGTGATCTTCTCCAGCGCCTTTGTGTAATATTCTATCTGGACTTTATACCTGTCCCTGATTATATCGGAACGCCCTCCAGGCACATAGTCGGTCTTGTAATCCAGCAGCACGAGCCCGTCTCCGGTATCGAACCAGCAGTCGATGACGCCCTGCAGCAGCATCGTTTCGTCGCAGGCCGCGCCTTCAGCATCGTCTTTGAGCACCTCCGAACACTTTATCTCGATGGTGAAGGCAGTTTCCCTGTGTATGGAATCATGCAGGGAAAGCATGCGCATCCCAAACGGAGACCTGAAGAATGCAGCAACTGCCTCCGGATCGACAGACTCCGCTTCCGCAGGCGTGATCAGTTCCATGTCTTTCATGGACGATATCTGGGAACTTATCTCCGGGACCAGTCCGTCAGTCAGATCCGCGTCTGTCCCGGGTCGCAATGCCATTGGCAGCACATTTCCTTCCGCAGTTCCTGTTGAGTCTGCAGTTCCGGATGGTGCGGAAGACGGTTCGGCGTCTTTTGCTTTTGATTTTGCTGCTTCATACAGCCTGCCCAGGTCCAGGTGCTGCATGACGAAATGCATCACCGTGCCCCTGTGGGCGGCGCTCAGGCCTTTATCAGGTTCCATGAACAAAGGCCTTTCCTGCATGGGCTGGATATACGGAACAGCAGACTCGGTAACTTCCTCCTGCAATGCCCTGCGCTTGAGTTCAGTCACCGATATCTTTGCAGGCACGGTCGTCAGCTTCTGATATGGATACGTCCATTCAAGAGCCTCGATGATCTGCTGTACATCAGCATGTCCGACGCTTTCCGGACGCTCTTCCTGCTCCGGGCGTTTGGTTCCTTCATCAGGCATTTGCGGACTTTCCGCGTCCCGCTCATGTATTTCACGCAGCCATTCCCTGATGTTTCCGGCAGCTTCAGGCGCTCCCTTTTCGAGCCGGGCAGCCCCTGTTCCCCAGAATCTTATCTCCACCAAAGGTTCATCCAGGTGTATATCATCTTCATCGCCGGTCCCGTGTGCATCGCCTGTTGCTCCGGGAGAGTCCTGTTTTATGACGGCGGGACCTATCCAGTCCAGGTATGAAGATGCCTGCATCATGTCATATGGCGACAGCTTGTCAGCCGCGCCTGCCGCTTTTTCGCGCCATGAAGCCAGCTTCCCGGCGTGATCCCTGACGCTTCCGGTTATTATCAGTTTCTCCCTTGCCCTTGTAAAGGCTACGTAAAGTATGCGCATTTCTTCCGACAGCGTTTCCAGCCTCAGTTTCTGTCTTATGGCAAACTTGGGCAGGGACGGGATTATCGTCCTTTTTTCCAGGTCAACAAGATCCGGGCCAAAGCCAAGATCCTGGTGCAGAAGTATTGATGCGTTCAGGTCCTGCATATTGAACTTTTTGCCGCATCCGGCGACGATGACGACAGGGAACTCCAGTCCCTTGCTCTTGTGGATGCTCATGATCCTCACCACGTTGTCGTTCTCCCCGAGGATCTTTGCGCTGCCCATGTCCCCGCCGCCGCTTCTTAGCCTGTTTATGAAGTTTATGAAGTTGAAGAGTCCCCTGTAACTGGTTTCTTCGTATTGCCTGGCCCGTTCGAACAGCATCCTGAGGTTGGCCTTCCGCTCGGCTCCGCCCGGCAGTGCGCCGACATAGCTGTAATACCCGGTTTCGGAGAGAAGCTGCCATACAAGTTCATCTGTAGGCGTATACTGTGCCGCGTCCCTCCATCTGTCCAGTCTGGCCAGAAAATCATGCGTTTTCTTTATTACATCGCTCTTGTCCGTGCCATCGCTTTTATCAGCGAGATCGTTTTTATCGGCATCCAGGCCGGCCGTACGACATGAGCCGGATGGATCTCCCTTGCCGGTATCATACGACCCGGCCAGTTTCCTCATCGCTTCGTAAATGGATACCGACCTGTCGGCAAGCCTTATATCCGCCAGGTCGTCCGTACTGAAGCCGCCTATCGGCGACCGGAGGACAGCAAGCATCGGAATGTCCTGCATAGGATTATCGATTATCTGCAGGAGAGACAGCATCGTTTCAACCTCGACAGTCCTGAAGTATCCGAGTCCTGTGTCAGCATAGGCCGGTATCCCCATCAGCGCAAGTTCGTCGACAAAAACATCGGCCCATTTCATGGTCGTCCTCATGAGTATGACGATATCCCTGTACTCGACAGGCCTGTATGCGTTCACCTTTTTGTCGAATACGCTGAAACCGCCGGGCTCATGTGTGACGATCCGCCTGATTATGCTGCCGACCAGGCGCGCTTCATACTGGATACTGTCCAGCGGTTCCTCGTCATCTTCTCCGCTCCCGCTGTTTTCCGGCATCCCGCCATTTTTGGAATCGCCGTCGTTCATGCCGTGCACGTCTTTATTGCCATTTGCATTGTTCCTGCCTGTGCCGATGCCATTGCCTGCATCACCGCCAGGCGCACCGCTGCCGGATATTCCACTGGCTGCCGCGCCATTGCCGGGTTTATCGCCGCCGGCAGCTTCACTGCCTGTTTCTCCGTCCGCCTGCCCTTCCGGTTTTACGTTCCAGTCCGGCTTTATCTCATCCGTTTCCGACAACAGGTCAAGTATATGCAGTTCTACCTGCCCTCCGGCTATGCAGTCATGCCCGGGGACAGGGAAGACCGCTCCCGGATTCAGATATTCCTGTTCCGTGTAGTCAAGCTCGCCGACCTCAGGTGACATTATCCGTCTGAAAATGAGATTTACCGCGTTTATGACCTCGCACCTGCTCCGGAAGTTTTTATAAAGCTGTATGACCCTGTCTTCGTACCCTTTATCGCGATGATAGCCCTGGTACTTGGAAAGGAACAGGTCGGGCCTTGCCTGCCTGAACCGATATATGCTCTGTTTTACATCGCCTACCATGAATATGTTGTATATATCGTCGTCATTTCCGGATACCACCGATATGATAAGTTCCTGGATAAGGTTGCTGTCCTGGTACTCGTCTATAAGTATCTCCTCGTAGCGTTTCCTGAGTTCCCTGGCAGCCGCCGTTGGGACGCCGTCCTCGAGGAGTATCTGCAGGCAGTAATGCTCAAGGTCGTTGAAATCGAGGACCCCTTTTTCCTTCTTCATCTGCCGGTATATTCCGTCGAACTCCGATACCATGCCGGACAGATACTTAAGCTGCGGATACAGTTTGCCGAAATCTTCCCTTATTTCAGCGCTGGAGGCGTCAAATCCGCTGGCCTGCAGTTTTTTGAGCCTCTCCTTCACCGTGTTCCTTACAGCCTTGACCTCTTCCTGTGCGGTCTTATCGGCGTCTTTCCCGCACCTCGGGAGCCTTGTGAGCTCACATGAGGCTAATGCGTCATGCAGCCTGTCCCACGCAAGGTCCGCGTCGCGGGCCGCTCCCTCGTCGGCTTTCCCGCAGGCTCCATCTGCCTTTATCATGGCATCGAGACACAGGGCTCGGATTTTTTCGAGTACCTTCATATCATCATCAAGGGTGCCGCAGTACGGCTCAAGGCCTTCCGCCCGGCTTGCCCGTTCCTTTGCTCTCCCTGTCATGCCCATCAGGCCCTGCAGTTCCGCCGCTGCACTGCTCAGCAGCACACGGGCCCACGGCGTGCCGCACATGCAGGCATTTGCTCCGGCGTTATATGCTTCCGTCTGTTCGGCAAGCCATTTCTCGGGGTATGGGTGGCTGGACGTAAACCGGTGCAGCGTCATGACAGTATCCCGGAGCAAACTGTCATCACGGCCTCCGCCGTAGCTTTCAACCAGTTTGAAGAAAAGGCTGCCGGCGTCTTCATTCTCGTATTTGCTTTCGAAAAGCCTGTCAAGCGCCTCGAGCTTCATCAGCGCAGACTCGGTCTCATCGGCGATGCGAAAAAGGGGATCCAGATCCAGGGCATGGAAATGGCTTCTTACCACCTCCAGGCAGAATGAGTGGAGCGTCATTATACTTGCGCGGTCCAGCAGCGCCATCTGCTTCTGCAGGTTGACAGATGAAGGATCCTTTTCCAGCGCCTCGGCCAATGCGTCGCCTATCCTCTCGCGCATCTCGGTCGCCGCTGCATTGGTGAACGTAACGACCAACAGCCTGTCTATATCTACCGGGTTTTCCGGATCAGTTATTTTCCGTATTATCCTCTCTACGAGCACAGCAGTCTTGCCTGCGCCTGCCGCTGCCGCTACCAGCAGGTTGCACCCTCTTTCGGTGATGGCTTCAAGCTGCTCTTTTGTCCAATTATTTGCCATTCTCCGAATCCCTCCGATCCCTTACCGGCACAGGCTGCTTGTCCTGTCCGGCTGCCTGCCGTTCTGCCGCATCCTGTCCCGGTGAATCCTGTACAGCTGACCCTGCCGTATCCTGCGCTGCGTGTCCGGCTGCATCATCTGCGCCATTATTCCGCCCACCTATCAGCCTCCATACCTCGTCATCGTCCAGGTCGGCCAGGTAACGGTACCGGTTGTCCCGCATCGCCGTGTCGAACTGGCATACAGAACTGTAGACGCAGTACTCGCAGGCGGTCATCTTCTGCCTTTTATACGGGTTTACGGCCACGTTGCCGTCCAGGATGCTTTTGCCGATGGAGCCGAGGAGCTTCCTCACATGCCCGCACAGTTCCCTGAACTGTTTCTCCGTGGCGGCGGACGATCTCCCGAGCGACCCGTCCTTATTTATCCTTGCCGGGATGATCAGCGAGTCGCCAGCAATATCTTTGTCCATTTCCCTGATCAGTTTCACGTCTGCAAGCACCAGGCCCTTCATCCTCAACTCTTTCATTATTGCCTTCTCTATCTCTTCTTCGGTGCTGTCCCTCCCGCACCTGATAAGCGGGTCG
>DAOSCC010000147.1:0-6084 GCA_035361135.1 Clostridiales bacterium
GTCACCTACCTTGGTCCGTTGCTTGCATACACACTGACGGGGAGCTTCGTTGTCGAGAAAATATTCACGATACCCGGGCTTGGCAATGACTTCATAAGCTCCATCACAAACCGGGATTATATGCTGATCATGGGCACTACGATCTTTCTGGCGGCATTGCTGATCACCATGAACCTGGTGGTCGACATTGCGTATAAGCTGATAGACCCGAGGATCAAGCTGAAATAGTCCGTGCGGAACAGGAAGCGGCTCAGCGACGCCGCGGATCGGGGTCATCGGATAGTGAACAAAAAAGGAACGGGGAGCGATACAAGAAAATGACGAAGGAGAAGAATCCACTTAGTTTGCAGCTGGATGTTTCGGATTTTCTGCCGGCTGACAACGAGGAGAAGCAAAGCCTTGTGGTCATGCGCCAAAGCGTGAGCTTCTGGCGTGACGGGCTGCGCCGGTTCAGAAAGAATAAAATAGCCATGACAAGCCTTGTAATTATAATATTAACAATGATATTCGCATTTATAGGGCCTGTCTTCTACCCCTACACATACGAGCAGCAGATAAGGGGGAGCGAAAACCTGGCTCCGATGCAATATTCAGAAACGGAGCTTGCACTGAAGGCACAGGGAGAGAAAGTGTTCCCGCATATACTGGGGACCGACTCGCTTGGACGTGATACCATGGTCCGTCTTATGATGGGCAGCCGCGTATCGCTGCTGGTAGGAATCGTAGCCAGTGTGCTGGTGCTCCTGATAGGCTCGATCTACGGTGCTGTCGCAGGATACTTCGGCGGCAAGGTGGATTTGATAATGATGCGTATTGTCGATATCATTTATACCGTGCCTGACATACTGATCATCATACTGCTGATGGTCACACTGAAATATCCTTTGGAGAACCTGGCGAATACTGTGCCCGGATTTGCCTGGATCAATACAATAGGTGTCGGGTTGATATGCATATTTATTGTTTTCTCGCTCCTCTACTGGGTGGGGATGGCCAGGATAGTCAGGAGCCAGATACTGATGCTGAAGGAGCAGGAATTCGTAACAGCGGCAAAGGCGCTTGGAGCGAGCCACAGAAGGATAATAAGGAAGCATCTGCTGACCAACTGTATGGGTACGCTGATCGTTACGACGACACTGCAGATCCCGTCATCGATTTTTACTGAAAGCTTCCTCAGCTTCATAGGTATAGGCGTTGCAGCCCCGATGCCGTCGCTCGGTTCGATGGCTTCACAGGCTATAAATGGGATATCTTCATATCCGTACAGGCTTCTGGCGCCAGCGATCATGATAAGCCTGATAATACTTTCGTTCAACCTGATCGGGGACGGACTGAGAGATGCATTCGACCCGAAGCTGAAAGACTGATGCAAAATTGCAGCAAAGCAGGGCTGCGGTATTGATAGATTGAGGTGAAAAAAATGGGCAAAACACTGGTTGATATAAAGAATCTGCGTGTCTCCTTCTTCACACCCGCGGGAGAAGTGAAAGCGATCAACGATGTTTCGCTGAAGATGGAAGAAGGAGAAGTACTCGGGATCGTCGGAGAAAGCGGCAGCGGAAAGAGTGTTACCGCATATTCGCTGATGGGGCTGATCCCGTATCCCGGAAGGATCATCGGAGGAACTATCGATTTTAACGGACACAGGATCAATGACATGACTGAAATCGAAATGCGGGAGATCAGGGGCAATGAGGTCAGCATCATATTCCAGGACCCGATGACCAGCCTGAACCCTGTGTACACTATAGGCAATCAGATAATGGAAGTGATCCTGCTCCATACCGACAAGGACAAAAAGCAGGCGTACGACCGGGCTGTTGAACTGCTGACGCTGGTCGGCATCAATGAACCTAAAAAGAGGATGAAGCAATATCCTCACGAATTGTCCGGCGGCATGCGCCAGAGGGTAATGATAGCCACCGCGCTGGCCTGCGAACCCAAGCTGCTTATCGCGGACGAGCCTACGACTGCCCTGGACGTGACAATACAGGCGCAGATACTGGAACTGATGATAGAACTGAAGCAAAAGATAGGTATGTCCATCATCATGATAACCCATGATTTGGGCATCGTAGCCAACATGTGCCAGAAAATCGCGGTCATGTATGCCGGAAAAATAGTAGAGTACGGCACGGCCGATGAAATATTCTACAACCCGAAGCATGAGTACACGAAAGGACTGCTCAGGAGCATACCAAGGCTTACGGAAAAGGAGCACCGTAAGCTCATCCCCATCGAAGGCACACCGGTGGATATGCTCAACCCGCCTGCCGGGTGTCCTTTTGCACCCCGCTGCAGCAGCTGCATGAAGATATGCCTTGGCAGGATGCCGGAATATACGCACCTGTCCGAAACCCATTACAGTGCATGCTGGCTGTTGCAGAAGGAAGAATTTGAAAGGAGGGGGCAGGAAGCATGAGCACACTGGTTGAAGTAAAGAATCTGAAGCAGTATTTCCGTGTGGGAGGAAGCCTCTTTAGCCCCAGGTATGTCAAGGCTGTCGATGATGTGAGTTTCCATATAGACAAGGGAGAGACCCTCGGTCTGGTCGGTGAGAGCGGCTGCGGGAAGACGACCACGGGCCGTACCATCCTGAGGCTTTATGAGCCGACTGGCGGCCAGATCATTTATGACGGCGCTGATATCACAAAAGCAAACATGCTGCCGTACCGGCGCAAGATGCAGATAGTCTTCCAGGATCCGTACGCAAGCCTCGATCCGAGAATGACTGTCGGAGACATAGTCGGAGAGGCCATAGATATACACAAACTGGCATCGGACAAACACGAGAGGAAGGAAAAGATATATGCGATGCTGGAGCGGGTCGGCCTGAACAGCGAACATGCGAACCGCTACCCGCACGAATTTTCCGGAGGCCAGCGCCAGCGTATCGGCATCGCGCGCGCCCTTGCGGTCGACCCGGAATTCATCGTGTGCGACGAGCCGATATCGGCCCTGGACGTTTCGATCCAGGCGCAGATAATCAATATGTTTGAAGAACTGCAGGAGGACCTGGGACTGACATACCTGTTCATCGCCCATGACCTCAATGTGGTCAGGCATATAAGCAACAGGATAGGCGTCATGTACCTTGGGAAGCTTGTGGAACTCGCAGACAGTGACGAACTGACTTTCCACAGCCTGCATCCGTATACAAAATCTCTGATTTCAGCCATACCGATCCCGGATCCTGTGGAAAGCCGCAGCAAAAAGAGGATCGTACTCGAAGGGGATGTGCCAAGTCCGCTGGATCCTCCGTCAGGGTGCAGGTTCAGGACCAGGTGTCCCTATGCGACTGAGATCTGCGCACAGCAGGAGCCTGAGTTCCGTGAAGTTTCAAAAGGACATCAGGTTGCATGCCATCATATTGACAAAATCAACTGACAGGATAAAATTTGTTTAAATGCTGCCATTCAGGGGGATTATATCAAATAAATCATTTGATGTATGACTCCTGGATGATTGCATTTCAATATTACAGTACATATATGTACTGAAATAAAAATTTATGAGGAGGAAGATTTATGAGAAGGAAGACAGCATTACTTTTGTCGCTGGTCCTTGCATTCAGCGTGGTACTTGCTGCATGCTCAGGCACCAGTAAGACAGACGTACTTACGGTTCATGTCGGATCGGACCCGGATACCATCGACCCGGCCCTGAACTCGGCCGTTGATGGCGCCACACTGATCATCCATGCATTCGAAGGCCTTATGACGCTCGACAAGAACGGAGTGCCTGTAAAGGCGCAGGCTAAGGACTACAAGGTCAGCGATGACGGAACAGTCTATACGTTCACTCTGCGCGACGACATCAAGTGGAGCGACGGCCAGCCTGTCAAGGCGAGCGATTTCGTTTACGCGTGGAACCGTGCGATCTCGCCTGACACTGCAGCTGACTATGAATACATGTTCGAAGTCATCGATGGTTATGATGAAGGAACCCTGAATGTACAGGCTCCCGACGACAAGACTCTCGTTGTCACACTGAAGTCTCCTGTCCCGTATTTCCTGGAGCTCTGCGCATTCCCGACCTACTTCCCTGTACGCCAGGATATAGTTGAGAAGTATAGCGATACCTGGGCAGTAAATCCCGAGACATATATAGGAAACGGACCTTACAAGATAGCTGAATGGGTCCCCGGTTCCCACATCCTCTATGAAAAGAACAAGAACTACTATAATTACAAAGATCTTGGTCCCGAGAAGATCAAGTTCGTCCTGATGGATGATGACAATGCAATAAAGAGCGCATTTGAGAACGAAGAAATACTGTTTGCAGATTCATGGCCCAACGATGAGATCGATGCCTGGAGAGACAAGCCCGAGTTCCATATCGAGGGCCAGCTCGGAACATACTACGTATCATTCAACACAAAGAAGCCTCCGCTGGACAATCCGAAAGTCCGTAAGGCTCTGACGCTCGCAGTCGACCGTGATTTCATAGTCAGGAATATAGGCAAGGCCGGACAGCAGCCTGCCGGCGCATTCGTTCCGACAGGACTGTCTGATGCGGATCCGACCAAGGAATTCCGTGAAGTAGGCGGCGACTACTATGATCCTTCAAAAGAAGCATATGCAGCTAACCTGGAAGAGGCAAAGAGACTGCTTGCTGAAGCTGGTTACCCGAACGGAGAAGGATTCCCGACTCTGACATACCTCTATAATGAATCGACAGGTCACCAGCAGATAGGCGAAGCTCTGCAGGACATGTGGAAGCAGATAGGCGTCAACGTCAAGCTGGAATCCCAGGAATGGAACACATTCCTCAATACACGTAAGAACGGCGACTATGACATTGCACGTAATGGCTGGCTCGGTGACTACAACGACCCGATCTCGTTCCTCGACATGTGGGTAACAGGCAGCGGCAACAACGATGCGCAGTGGAGCAATGCTCAGTATGACGAGCTCATCAGGAAAATCAAGGTTGAGACCAACACTGAAGAGCGTTATAAGATGATGCACCAGGCAGAAGACATAATCTTCGAGGAAAGCATGCTCTGCCCGATATACTACTATGTCGACATTTATCTGCTCAACCAGAAGGTCGAAGGATTCTACTCTTCACCGCTGGGCTACAAGTACTTCATGTACTGCAGCGTGAAGTAAGAACTATTTCGCCCGTATCCGGACGAGATGAAAGGCCGGCTCGAATGAGCCGGCCTTTTAAGTTTCTGATGCATGGTACACCAGTTAAGACATGGGGACGGTTTCCGTGTCCGGCGGGACATCCGCCGTGCATGAAAACCGTCCCCTTCCTTTGCCGTTCCCTCTTCCGGGAACTTTCCGTTTCTGATAAATCACTTGTGCTTTTTCAAAAATCCCGGGTATTTTGATTTCAGAATTTCGTGTATCTTCCTTCCACTTTTCCGATTATGGCGATCTCGTCAGGTGTGAAATTCTCCTTGTCGATCACTTTTGAGTCGGCTTTGAGCGTAATGGTGCCGTTGCTTTCAGGATAATACCTTCTAAGCAGTGAAATCGTTTCATAAAAAGCAAGTACTATATCGCCGGGTTTCAGTTCTGCCGTCCTGTTGACGAGTATCATATCGTTTGACCCGAAACCGCTTTCTGTCAGCCCGTCAGCCGGGCATTCGGAAAGGATATAATCGCCGTTTTCAGACAGTACTTCCTGTGAAAACGGATGATACAACTCGATATTATAGATATTCGTCAGGTCATTAATGTTTCTCTTGCTGATCTTCTTGATCTTGGGCACGAAAACAGGTTTGCCGTACATCTGATCATCCGGAGAAACAAGCTGGATCGACCTTGCGGCTCCAAGCTGCCTTTTTATGACACCTTTCTGTTCAAGCCTGTTCAGTATTCCCTGAACAGCCCCGGGGGTTTTTTCGCCGACCAGTTCACCAATTTCCCGTACTGTTGGAGGTATACCGTTGGTCTTGATATAAGACTCGATCACCATGTATACCTTTTTCTGTTTAGCAGTTAGACTGCTATAGTTAGCTGCCATCTTATCACCCTTTGTATCTGTATACTTTTGTATTTATATACTTTACATAATTCACAAAACAGTTTAGCAGAATAATTTTAAATAATCAAATTAAAATCTTACAGT
>DAOSCC010000148.1:0-6054 GCA_035361135.1 Clostridiales bacterium
GGGACCAGCGCCGGCAGCGTCCGTGCTGCCGGTCGTAGTTCCTGTGGCCTCATTCGAGCGGCGTGATCCGTCCGCATCTGTAGCGCTTGCAGCCACGAATGTTATGATCGGCCGCCCGCTGCCCTGCATGCAGCCTACGAGCCATTAGCGGTGCAAGACAGTTGGAGCCGGTACTATAAGAGTCGGCCAGCAGGTGTCCGCGAAGCAGCCCAAATGCAATGGTCGGTCATCCGCATTATACAGGCGCAAATCTGGTTCGCACCATCTCGCAGCTACGAATGCCCTGATCGGCCACCTGCAGCCGCCATAGCAATTCAAAGGCTGGAAATATTAATCCTTGACATCCTTGCGGTTATATGTTAAATTAGGTATTGCTCCGTCTCGGAGGTCTTTTTTTTGTGTTGTGAAATATCGATGCCGCATGTATCAGCGGCATCTCCATAAATAAACTGTGCACCCTGCGAAAACTGCAAAGGGGCTGGAGGTGTTAAGCATGAGAGTCAAAATAGTTATGGCATGTACTGAATGCAAACAGAGAAATTACAACACCATGAAGAACAAGAAGAACGATCCCGACAGGATCGAAATGAAGAAGTACTGCAAATTCTGCCATAAGCACACGGTACACAAGGAAACGAAATAATGCGCGGAGGTGCACATTATGTCTGAGAACGCACGCACATCCAAACCGGCCGGTTTTGGAAGCAAACTGGCTAATTTGGGAAACAGGATAGCCAGATTTTTCAGAGATATCAGGAATGAACTCAGGAAGGTCATCTGGCCGACAAAAGAACAGCTTGTCAAAAGCACGATCTCCGTATTGGCGATCTGTTTGATTATTGGTGCCGTCATTTGGGTCTGTGATGCGGTTTTCGCAAAACTTATGGAGTGGACTCTGTCAAGGTAATCAAGGAGGATATCAATCCTTATGGCTGTTTATGATATGCCTGATGAACCGAAATGGTATGTGGTGCATACCTATTCCGGTTATGAGAACAAAGTGAAGGCCAATTTGGAGAAAATAGTTGAAAACAGAAATCTGCATGATTATATCTTCGATATAGTGGTACCCATGGAGGAGCAGATCGAGATCAAGGACGGAAGGAAAAAGGCCACTTTGAGGAAGGTATTCCCGGGCTATGTCCTTGTTAAGATGATCATGACGGATGAATCCTGGTATGTTGTGAGGAATACCAGGGGAGTCACGGGATTCGTGGGGCCGGGATCCAAGCCTGTACCGCTTTCCGACGAGGAAGTGCGCAACATGGGCGTCGAAGAGTTCGCGCCTGTGCTCGACTACGAAGTCAACGACACTGTCAGGGTCATTGACGGGCCCCTTGAGAATTTCATCGGCACTGTCGAGGAAATCAACTTCGAGAAAAGAAAAGTGCGGGTCGCCGTATCGATGTTCGGCAGAGAGACTCCTGTGGAACTGGAACTGACACAGATACAGAAGATATAGAGACGGAGATCGGCAGATCTCTTTCTATATGATATGATGAGCAGCGTGTTTGACCCGGACTGCGGGACAGACATGTTTTAAGAAGAATTGGGAGGTGGAATAAGCCATGGCAAAGAAGATCATAGGCTATGTAAAGCTGCAGATTCCTGCGGGGAAGGCAACCCCGGCTCCACCGGTTGGACCAGCTTTAGGACAGCATGGTGTAAACATCATGGGATTTTGCAAGGAGTTCAATGAAAGAACTGCGAAGGATGCGGGTTTGATCATTCCTGTCATCATAACCGTTTATGCTGACAGATCGTTTTCCTTTGTGACCAAGACTCCTCCGGCGGCAGTGCTCCTGAAGAGGGCATGCAAGATAGAAAGCGGTTCAGGCAGGCCCAACAGGGACAAGGTTGCGAAGATCTCGAAGGAAGAGATCAGGAAGATCGCAGAGCTCAAAATGCCCGATCTGAACGCTGCCAGCATCGAAGCAGCTATGAGCATGGTAGCAGGTACGGCCAGAAGCATGGGTATAGTAGTTGAAGACTAGCATGGCCGCAGGTGGGAGGAAACCGAGGTTTCCGAAAAATTCACCACAAAGGGGAGGATAATATGAAGAGAGGAAAGAGATACATCGAAAGCGCAAAGCTTATCGATAGAGCAAAGTTGTACGATCCGGTTGAAGCTCTTGACCTGGTCAAGAAAACAGCCAAAGCGAAGTTTGACGAGACGGTCGAAGTCCATATCAAACTGGGCGTCGACTCAAGACATGCAGACCAGCAGGTCAGAGGAGCCGTAGTGCTTCCGCATGGTACCGGCAAGACAGTCAGGGTGCTCGTGTTCGCCAAAGGCGACAAGGCGAAGGAAGCAGAGGACAACGGCGCCGATTATGTAGGCGCGGAGGACCTCGTTGCGAAGATACAGAACGAGAACTGGTTCGACTTTGATGTCGTTGTCGCTACGCCCGATATGATGGGCGTCGTAGGAAGGCTCGGAAAGATACTCGGACCCAAGGGCCTCATGCCGAACCCGAAGGCCGGTACGGTAACCATGGACGTTGCAAAGGCAATAGCCGAGATTAAGGCTGGTAAGATCGAATACAGGCTGGACAAGACGAACATCATCCACTGCCCCGTAGGGAAAGCTTCATTCGATCTGGATAAGCTCACCGACAACTTCCGCACGCTGCTGGGGGCCATTATCAAGGCCAAGCCGGCTGCCGCAAAGGGACAGTATCTCAGGAGCGTAGTCGTGACATCGACCATGGGACCCGGGATAAAGGTGAATCCTCAGAGGATAGCCGAATAAAAAAGCTTTACATCCGGCAGATTATGTAGTATTATAGACAACGGTCAACAAAAAGCCAGAAAATCGAATATGTCACATACCGCAGACAGCAGGTGCTTCCAGCATAATCGGAAAAAAAGCCGGCCTGCCGAGGTAAGCGTTGATACGCGGAGCCGCATGCTCCGTTGCCGATATGGTGTTTCGCCCTTGCATGTCTGCTGTATGCAGATATACAAGGGCTTAATTTATGCAAGGAGGTGGATGGTTTGCCTAAGGAATACACCCTGAATCAGAAGCGTGAAGTAATAGACAGGATCAGCAGCAGGATGAAGGCGGCAAAAACAATGATTTTTGCTGATTACAGGGGATTGACAGTGGAACAGGATACCGAGCTGAGGCGTGCTTTGAGAAACGCGGGCGTGGAATACAAGGTCGTAAAGAACACGCTGACCAAATTCGCAGCCAAAGAGAACGGACTTGAGGAGCTGTATCCCTATCTGAACGGACCTACGTCCATGGCATCAAGCGATACTGACCCTGTGGCACCTGCGAAGGTATTGTGCGATTTTGCAAAGAAGTATGAGAGTTTCGAACTGAAAGTAGGCGTAGTGGAAGGCAAGGTAATGGATGTCGACGGGATAAAAGCCCTGGCTGAACTGCCGTCGAGGGAAGTTCTCATTGCCAGAGTCCTTGGAGGTTTCAACGCTCCCATATCCGGCTTTGTCAATGTACTCAACGCCAATATCAGAGGATTGGTCGTGGCGCTCAATGCAATAGCCGAAAAGAAGCAGCAGGCGTCCGCATGAGTAATGTAAGACAGTCAATATAACATAAAACAGGAACTAAAAATTCAATTCTAAATCACGGAGGTATTTGAAATGGCTAGTGATAAAGTTGTAAAGCTTATCGAAGAAGTAAAGGCATTGACAGTCCTGGAACTGTCCGAGCTCGTAAAGGCTCTTGAAGAGGAATTCGGAGTATCCGCAGCAGCTCCCGTGGCAGTGGCTGCAGCAGCACCGGCAGCAGGCGCCGCAGCAGCACCGGCCGCTGAGGAAAAGACCGAGTTCGATGTTATCCTCAAGGAAGTCGGCGCTGACAAGATCAAGGTCATCAAGGTCGTCAGGGAAGTTACCAACCTGGGCCTCAAGGAAGCAAAAGACCTCGTGGACAACGCTCCCAAGCCGGTCAAGGAGAACGTTTCCAAGGAAGAAGCAGCCGCTATCGAAGCAAAATTCAAGGAAGTCGGCGCAACAGTCGAAATCAAATAATTACCGGATCGACGAAACGTCCCGGACATATCCGGGAAAAATGCCCCGGGTATGCCCGGGGCATTTTTTTGGCGCTAAATGAAAAATTGCAATAAAAAATCACCGTAAAAACACGTTGACAAGTATGATGCGGTGTGCTAGAATTATAAACTGCGTTATAATCTGAACTTGTATGCTTTTTCAGGCTGCAACCGGAATCGTTCGCAGATAGATTATAACACAGGGGAATAAAATACACAAGAACTGTTAATAATTATTTAATGGTTTTAGGCAATTTGACGAATGAAATCGAAATCCTGCCATATTCATATATATCTATATATGAGCCGATATAACCGCGATTCAGATTTCTCTGTCGGATTGCTGTGCAATATTGCCCCAAAAGCTTTCAGGAATGCAGCTGAAAGCTTTACATACGCCGGCTGTTGTACCGATAAGGCCGGCGATCCGGTTGAATTGCATGAATGCAAGCCTTTCAGGTAACGTTGTTCTTTTTACAAGTCATAATATTATGAGGTGATTATTGATGGTACATCCCGTAAAACTGGGCCGAACTACCAGAATGAGCTATTCCAGGATAGATGAGGTCCTGGATATGCCGAATCTCATCGAAGTGCAGAAGAACTCTTACAAGTGGTTTCTGGAAGAAGGCCTGCGCGAGGTGTTTAGAGACGTTTCCCCTATACAGGATTATACCGGGAACCTGGTTCTGGAATTTCCGGACTACAGACTGGAGACCGATAACCCCAAGTACAGTGTTGAAGAATGCAAAGAAAGGGATACTACATATTCAGCACCGCTGAAAGTAAAAGTCCGCCTTATCAACAAAGAGACCGGAGAGGTCAAGGAACAGGAGATCTTCATGGGAGATTTCCCGCTGATGACCGACAACGGTACTTTTATTATCAACGGGGCTGAAAGGGTCGTAGTAAGCCAGCTGGTCAGGTCACCCGGTCTTTATTATGCCAAAAAGCTCGACAAAACGGGGAAAGCGCTGTTTTCGGCTACCATCATTCCGAACCGCGGCGCATGGCTGGAGTACGAGACGGACTCAAATGACGTGATGTACGTAAGGGTCGACAGGACCAGGAAACTGCCGATCACTGTTCTCGTCCGCGCGCTGGGATATGGTACGGATGCCCAGATAACCGAACTCCTCGGCGATGACGAGAGAGTAATGGCCACTATCCAGAAGGACAGCGCAAAAACCCAGGACGAGGGTCTCATAGAGATATACAAGAGGCTCAGACCCGGTGAGCCGCCGACGGTCGAAAGCGCTACATCGCTGCTCAGGGGTCTGTTTTTCGAGCCCAAGAGATACGATCTCGCCAAGTTCGGAAGGTTCAAGTTCAACAAGAAACTTTCACTGGCTTCGAGAATAGCCGGCAGCAAATCCGCGGAAAGGATCGTGAGCCCGGTCACCGGTGAAATACTGGTTGATGAAGATGAATACATCGACAGGGAAAAAGCCGAAGCGATACAGAACTCCGGCATCAATTCCGTATACCTCAACGTGGAAGGCAAAAAGGTGAGGGTGATCGGAAACGGCACTGTCGATCTGAAAGCATTCGTCGATTTTGACGTCTCAGATGTCGGTATCTCGGAAAAAGTGAGATACAGCGTGCTCAAAGAGCTCATGGACGAATATAAGGACAGGGAGGACCTCAAGAGCGCACTCAAAGAGAATGTGGACCTGCTTGTCCCCAAGCATATCACGGAAGAGGATATAATAGCGTCCGTCAATTACCTCGTACACCTCAGCTATGGTATTGGCGAGGACGATGATATAGACCATCTCGGCAACAGGAGGCTCCGCTGCGTCGGAGAACTGCTGCAGAACCAGTTCAGGATCGGTCTTGCCAGGATGGAGAGGGTCGTCAGGGAAAGGATGACCATACAGGACATCGATATAGTCACGCCCCAGGCACTGATCAATATCAGGCCGGTCGCCGCAGCCATCAAAGAGTTCTTCGGAAGCAGCCAGCTGTCACAGTTTATGGACCAGACAAATCCCCTTGCGGAACTGACTCACAAGAGAAGGCTGAGCGCACTTGG
>DAOSCC010000149.1:0-5981 GCA_035361135.1 Clostridiales bacterium
AAAGATCATAATGGGCGGTCCGATGATGGGTGTGTCCCAGCACTCGCTGGACGATCCCGTATTGAAGCAGACCAACGCGCTGTTGGCCTTCAACGAGAGGGATGCGGAGCAGCCGAAGGAATCGGTATGTATACGGTGCGGCAAGTGCGTGGCAGCGTGCCCCATGTCTCTGCTGCCCCTGTATATCAATCTGAACGTGGTCCGCGGAAAGTTTGAGGAAACCGAAAAATACCATGTCACCGATTGCATAGAATGCGGCTGCTGCTCGTATGTATGCCCCGCATCCAGGAATCTTGTACAGTCCGTTCGTATTGCCAAAGCGGAACTGAGAAAGATAGCAGCAAGGAAGCAGGGAGGGAAAAACTAACATGGAAATCAGTCTTTTAGCCGGTTCGTCTCCGCATATAAAAAGCGGTGAGAGCACGCAGAAAATAATGAGGGACGTAATAATAGCATTGCTGCCTGCGGCCGTCAGCTCAGTGATATACTTTAAGTTAAAGGCCGCCATGCTGATACTTGTGACTGTCGTCTCTTGCGTGGCTGCCGAGTATGCGTGGTGCAAAATAACTAAAAAAGAGAACGCTGTAACGGATCTCAGCGCAGTGGTGACAGGCTTGCTTCTGGCGTTCAACCTGCCGCCGTCCCTGCCGCCGTGGATGGCAGCCATCGGAGGCGTATTCGCCATCATCATAGTCAAGCAGTTGTTCGGAGGGCTTGGGCACAATTTCGTAAATCCTGCACTTGCTGCAAGGGCATTCATGGTGGCGTCCTGGCCGAGCCAGATGACATCGTGGCAGGAACCCGGATGGGATGCGGTCAGTACGGCCACGCCGCTGGAAATCATGAAGAACGGAAGCAGAGCCGCCGAACAGTTGCCGAAGCTCTGGGACATGATCACAGGCAATATAGGCGGGTGCATCGGTGAGACATCGGCGCTGGCGCTGCTTATCGGGGTTGTGTACCTGGTAGTCAGAAAGGTCATCACACTGGAATTGCCGCTCACATTTATCGGGACAGTCGGGTTTATGACCTGGATGCTTGGAGGCAGCGAAGGCTTGTTTACCGGGAATTTTGTTTACCATATATTCGCAGGAGGACTTATCCTGGGCGCATTCTACATGGCAACGGACTACACTACTTCTCCTGTAACGTTCAAAGGAAGGATCATAATGGGGATCGGCTGCGGGTTCCTGACATCCATCATCAGGCTGTACGGAGGATACCCTGAAGGCGTGTCATATTCCATACTCCTGATGAACCTTGTAGTACCTGTTATCGACAGGTATATGATCCCGAAGAGTTTCGGAGGGGGTGTGGCGGCAAATGAGTGAAGAAAGGCGTGAACTGGCGCAGGAAGGGATGCATGAAGGATTACAGGCGGGATCGCCGGAAGAAATGCAGAAAGATATAAGGGAAGATACCAGGGAAGAGAACCTTGATGCAGTACGGGAAGAAATCTGCGAGGATGCTGACGAAGCAAAGCGTGAAACTAACGCAGATACCGATGAGGGAATCAATGGTGAAGTACAGGAAACACCCGGCATTGGAGCGCATGAGGAAACACCCGTGGAAAAACGCGGACCGGGCGGGATATTCAGTGATGAATTCCGCGAAATGATGGGTACCGCACTGAGGCTTTTCGTAATATGCCTGGTTACGGCTTTATGCCTTGCTGTTGTAAACGACATAACGAAAGATACCATTGCCCTGCGTGACCAGCAGGCTGCGGAAGAACAAAGGATGCTGGTTATGAGCGGAGCAGACAGCTTTGAAAAGCTCGAGGACTGGGAAGACCAGGAAGGGACAGGGCTTGTGAAAGAAGTCTATGCGGCATACAGCGGAGATGCACTGGTCGGTTATGTGTTCTCAGCCATATCTTCCGGTTATGGCGGTGATATCCCTGTGACGGTCGGCGTCGGGAAAGACGGTACGATAACCGGTATCAGAATAGGCGATAATGAAGAAACGCCGGGCCTTGGAAGCAAGGTGGCCGGTGAAAGATTCACCTCGCAGTATGAGGGAAAGGATATATCGGGCGAACTGAAAATAGTTACCGGGCCGGTTTCGGCAGATGATGAAATACAGGCGGTAAGCGGTGCGACTATAAGTACGAGAGCTGTCAACAGCGCCGTACAGGCTTCTGCAGATCTTGGCGCCAGGCTTTTGCAGCAGAATGGAGGCGGTAAATAATGAGACTGTTGAAAATATTCAAAAACGGGATCATCGATGAGAATCCGACATTCCGCCTTGTACTGGGGACATGTCCCACGCTGGCTATAACGACGTCGGCTGTGAACGGCATAGGTATGGGGCTTGCCACGACGGCGGTGCTGATCGGTTCCAATGTGGTCATTTCACTGCTGAGGAAGTTCATACCCAACAAGGTCAGGATACCTGCGTTCGTCACGGTCATAGCGGGATTCGTCACCATAGTGCAGATGCTCCTGAAGGCGTATGTACCGGCGCTTGACAAGGCACTGGGAATATACATCCCGCTCATCGTCGTCAACTGCATAATAATGGCCAGGGCGGAGTCATATGCTTCAAAGAATCCCGTGCTGGATTCGGCAGTGGACGGCCTTGGGATGGGTATCGGATTTACGATCGCGATCACTCTGATAGGCGCGGTAAGGGAGATACTCGGGAACGGCAGCATATTCAACATGCCGCTGTTCGGAGAATCGGCTAGCCCGGCGCTTGCAATGATACTCCCTCCCGGAGGGTTCCTTGTGTTCGGCCTGGCCATAGGGTTGGTGAACCTGCTGACCAACAGGCAGGTCCATGCAGCAGGCTGCGGCGCTCATGAAGCAGGGTGCGATGCATGCCCGGCCAACTGCGGATTTGCCGCTGAGGAGAAGGGGGGACAGTAATAATGCTTGCGAGTATACTGATAGCGTTTATTTCGGCTGTTTTTATAAATAATTTCGTGGTTGTCAAATTCCTGGGGATCTGTCCGTTCCTTGGAGTATCGAGGAATATAAAGACTGCGGCAGGTATGGGCGTAGCGGTCATATTCGTCATGACATTCGCATCGTCGGCAACGTGGGCGGTACAGGAATTCCTGCTTAAACCGCTGAAACTTGAGTATCTGCAGACTATAGCATTTATCCTCGTCATAGCGGCGTTGGTGCAGTTGGTGGAAATGGTGCTGCAGAAGACGAGCCAGGCCCTTTATAAGGCGCTGGGTGTTTATCTGCCGCTTATCACGACAAACTGCGCCGTACTTGGCGTTTGCATACTCAACCTGGAGATACAGGGGAACGCAAGGTTCCTGATGTCCACGCTGAACGGCGCTTTTTCCGGAGTAGGATTCACTCTGGCGATAGTGCTGTTTGCCGGTATCAGGGAACGCCTTGAGACTGCTGATATACCCAAGTGCCTCGAAGGTTTCCCGATATCACTGATCTCCGCGTCCCTGGTATCACTGGCGTTCTTCGGGTTCAAGGGATTGTTCCAGGGACTTATATGAGAGGATGGACTCAAATAACCGCGGGATTCGAAATTAAGACACGGGTTTGGATATGAAGCCTGAAATACTGACAACTGAAATGAATTTTTGATGGCCGGACTGATTAACGATAGAAAGGCCGGAGGGGTGAAATATAAGTGGAAATTTTATATGCAGTATTGGTTATAAGCGGTCTCGGGCTAATATTTGGAATAGGTCTGTCCTATGCATCCAGGGTTTTTGCAGTAAAGGTCGATGAAAAAGTTGCGCTGGTCCGGGAAGTACTTCCCGGAGCTAACTGCGGTGCATGCGGCTATTCGGGATGCGACGGCTACGCAAGCGCTGTGGTAGCCGGCGATGCAGATACCAACTGCTGCCCGGTGGGCGGAAATGAAGTGGAGAAAAAGATAGCAGATATTATGGGCGTGGAGCCGGAGGGCATAAAACGGACTGCTGCGAGAGTCCTGTGCAACGGACGGCAGAGCGTAAGCAAGGAAAAATATGAGTATCAGGGCATCGACAGTTGTGCAGCCGCGGCCCAGGTCTTCGGCGGGCATAAGGCCTGCATATACGGCTGCCTCGGACACGGTGACTGCGTCAGGGCATGCCAGTTCGACGCCATCATCATGGTAGGCGGGATAGCAAGGATTATCGAGGATCGCTGCAAAGCATGCGGCAAATGTGTGGCTGCATGCCCGAAAAACCTGATAGAACTCATAGACAAGACGAAGAAGTATTCGGTGATGTGCAGGTCCAGGGACAAGGGCGCTCTGACAAGGACCATCTGCCAGGTAGGCTGTATAGGCTGCAGGCGCTGCGTCAAGGCATGCCCGCAGCAGGCGATATATATGGAACACGAGACGCTTGCAAAGATCGATTACGACAAGTGCGACAACTGCGGTGAATGCACGAAGGTCTGCCCGACAATGGCAATAAGGGTCATGGACTTCGGGGATTGATGCAGAGTATTGCCATGATGTGCATTTGTCGTGTATAATAACATCATATTGCTGACAGTATACTGAAAATGATAATTTACTGCTTATGTACACTTAGTTTCTTAGAGCACTAAACCGGCGATGCACTTAAGTTGCAGTTTGCGGGTTATGCGCACTGAAAACTGGATAAAAGACAGTTCGAAACCATCCTGTCTATAAACAAAACTACGGAAACTCCAGGCCGGCATACGGGCCGGCTTGAGTATAGATGTTTAAGGGGGACGGGTACGTCCCTTTTTGTTTGGGGACGGGTGCGTCCCTTTTTTATTTGGAACGGGTACGTCCCATTAAACATTTTGAACAAGATGCAAATGAAAGGAATGAAACATGATACGAATGGGATAAAGTGCTGAAGCAATCAGAGAACGGGCATGCGATACGGAATGAGAAGCACGGATGCATGAATGATGAAAAGAACGCAGTAAAGAATTCGAGAATGACAGGAGGGAATCATAAGTCTATGAGCAAAAAAATATGGAAAACGTCAGACTATGTAAGATACATCACGGAAGCGGCAGTAACAGCCGCCTTGTATGCTGCGCTTACGATACTGATACCAGGCAGTTCAGGCCAGGTCCAGGTGAGAGTGTCAGAAGCGCTGACAGTGCTGCCCTTCTTTACTCAGGCAGCGATACCCGGGCTCTTCGCAGGCTGTATTATAGCCAACATGGTAACCACCTCTGCAGGCGTTTACGATGTCGTATTCGGCAGCCTGGCGACGCTGACCGCCGCATTCCTTACAAGCAAAATGCCTTCGAAATACCTGGCTCCGCTGCCGCCTGTTGTGATCAATGCCGTGGTCGTTGCAGCCGTGCTCAATGCAACGATCAACGCTCCCCTGTTCGTTACGATGGGGTTTGTGGCGCTGGGCGAAATGATAGCCTGTTACGGGCTGGGATATCCACTCATCCTTTTTCTTGAAAAGAAGGCAGGAAAAATATTCGGCAGGTAGTTTGCGGCATACCGCGCGGGTATTCTGATGCCTGAGTTAGCGTAAAGTTACTGTAGGGAGTTCGAAGGCATAATTAGGAAGGGCAATAGAAAAGAAGATGAAATCCTGTTAATATATAATCGACTCAAAAAATACACTAACAAAGGATGTTCATCTTCTATGTATAACAGTATACAACATTTTAACGAATTTGGCCTTAGGGAAATTGAAGAAGTAATAAAAACTTTCGTGGCAGAGAAGAAAGATTTGGCAGACTTCGTACTGGATCTGCAGGAAATCCTGTATGAACTGGGGAGAAGCATTGTGACAGAAGTTCTGGAGGATATGGACGATTACATCCGGAACAGTACGGAACGCAAGAAGCAATATGAGATCGTCAGGAAAGATCCAAATACTCTTTTGACTAGCTTTGGGATGGTTTCATATAAGCGGACATATTTTAAGCCCAGGGCGGGTGGTCACCGGAAGTACCTGGTGGACGAACTGGCAGGCATTGACCCTCATGACCGGGTTAGTGCCGATGTTGTAATAAATGCGATTGAAGAAGCGACACAAAGCAGTTACAGGAAGGCCGGGACAAAGG
>DAOSCC010000150.1:0-5938 GCA_035361135.1 Clostridiales bacterium
CGGCTTCATCGGTAGTGTTTTTAAAAATCAGGTCAAATCTCTGTCCGGTTTTACTGAGAGAGAATTTGTTTGGCTTCAGTTCTATAATGCCAGCCATGCACAATCGAGGCCGGCTTTCTTTGCACACAAAACATCGAAAGGATGATCGCCGACATACAGGCAATCTTTGGGGAGTAAACCCAGCTTGCTCAATGCTATCTCCATTATCCTGGCATCAGGCTTTTCGCAGCCAACCAGATCGGAAATTATGATTTGCTCAAAGTAATCTGCCAGGCCCACCGATTTCAAATAACCAGGCATCCATGACCTGTGGTTTGAAACTACCGCCAGCCTGTAACCGCATTCTTTGAGTTCATCCAGAACCTCGAATGTTCCGGGAACAACCACCAGTTTTACATCCTGATGGGTACTTTCCTATAACTGCTTTATACGGCATATTCAACTCGCTCCTCTTCGTGAAATATACCGCTTCGTCCACGGGCATACCGATATGCAAATGCCACATGTGCCCTCAGTTAAGTTGATCACTTTTCCCCTATCCTCGATTGCTTTTTGACAACTAAATGCATCCAGCAGGTTTTCCCTGTCCATATTCAGTCTCCATGTATTACCTTTGATTGCATGTCCGGGACAGTGCCTGACGCACTCTTCACATTTTCCGCAAAATGATTCATTGATGGGTGTTCCGACAGACAACGGCATATCCGTCAGTACACCGTTGAGCCTTATCGCGTTGCCGTATTCCTTTGTGATCAATGCAGCCGACTTACCGATCCAGCCGAGGCCTGCCCGCGTTGCCAGTGTCTTGAAAGGCAGCCGGGTCCGGTATTCTTCATTTGATTTAACATGGGCAAGCGAATATGCATTATATCCACGTTCTTTGATTTTCTCAGCGAGGAAGATACTTGTTTCCCTTAGCCTGGCATTCACATCTTTGTACTCGTCATAATACTCCCTGGACGGCTCGCTTGTTGTACTGGGAAACATCCGAAGAGCTATGGCAAAGCAGATACCAAACTGATACCCGAGACGAGTTTCGGGGTCCAGTTCCGACAGATCCGCAAAACCTATCAAGGCGATATCCCTGTCTTTCAGTATTTCTTCCACCCAAACATTATTGTCTGTTAGTGCATGAAACATAACCCCGGAAGACCTCTCTGTTCTTTCAGCTTAAATCAGCCATTCCAGCAGCAAACATTCAGGGATGTTAATTATCAATAATGTAATAATAATATTTTATTCTGCCGCTCATGTCAAAGCTTACCATAATTTTATTGCATAAGAATATATGAATCACAGAAAAGTATATACTATGTATATACTTTTCTGTGAAAAGGTGATATAATGGATTTGGAAAAATTCCCGCAAGCCGGGAAAATCCAGGCGAAAGGAGCTGATTACGTGTCTGTGGTCACTGTCCAAAAGTGGGGAAACAGTTTGGGAATACGTATCCCAAAAGAAGCTGCCGACAAAATTGGCATCCATCAGGACTCTGAACTTGAAATGCTGGTTTCCGAAGACAAACGGACCATTACATTAAGGCCAAAAAAAGCCAGAAAGAAATACTCGCTTGAAGAGCTATTATCACAGATAACTCCTGGTAACCGTCACGATGAGATAGATTTCGGAACGGAAGGGCGTGAATTGATATAATGGCGGACATACCTGAGAGAGGCGCTTTCATAGTTCTGAATTTCGATCCTCAAGCCGGACATGAACAAGCCGGAAGAAGGATCGCCTTTGTTTTGTCACCGAAAAATTTCAATGAAAAAACAGGATTTGCAGTTGTCTGTCCAATCACTAACCAAAAGAAGAACTACCCCTTTGAAGTAGATTTACCGGTCAGCGGTATACCAGTACCCGGTAGCGGAGACCCGATAACAGGAGTGATTTTAACAGACCAGATCAAATCATTGGATTGGAAAGCCCGCAAAATCAAGATACTTAAGAATTATGATCCAGATGACTCCCAAATCGAAGAAATAGACGCGATAATAGACGAATGCCTGGCGAAAATAGCTACATACCTTACATAATCTAAATCGTTTGCTGTCCGGGGGATGCGGTTATGTTCATAGGTGTTTTGCAGACAGAACTTTTCATCAGCGAGTCCCAATCGCTCAAAGACAAGAGACAGGTCGTCAGGAGCCTGGTCGATAAAATCAAAAACAGGTTCAACGCTGGCGTTGCTGAAACCGGAAAGCTTGATTCCTGGAATTATTGCGTACTTGGCCTTGTATTCGTTTCGAATGAGGCCGGCCACCTGGACAGCATGATGAACTCCGTCGCCAACTTCGTTGAAAACCAGGGTTCCTGCGAAGTTACCGGTATCCGGACTGAAATCATTCCGTATAAATGACCGAATTTTACAGTGAATAACTGAATCTTGCAACATCATATCCTGCGGCAGTATCACGTCCTTTGGCGAAATTCAAAAACCGTCCGGAACGCTGCACAATGCCGCCTGGTTTATCAGACGCGCAGCCGGTGCATTTCCCGGCAGACGGAACCATGCCTTGTGGTATAATAATGGCGGGCTATTCTGACGAAGTCTGGCTGTAACTGCATGTTTATTTTTCGGTAGAGTAATATTGCGGAGTGCTACTATGGATACATTAAGATGGGAAAACGGGGTATTGAAAATAATCGACCAGACTAAACTTCCAACGGAGGAAGTCGAGTTGTGCATCGACAACATAAAAGACTGCCGGGAGGCAATCAAACGGCTGCAAGTCCGCGGCGCGCCGGCAATCGGCGACGCAGCCGCTTTCGGAGTTTTGCTGGGACTGAATGAAGTTACGGCAAATGATTTTGACTCTTTCTATGCCGAATTTCTAAAAATAAAAGATTACCTGGCATCATCAAGGCCAACTGCGGTAAACCTGTTCAAATCACTGGAACGCATGGATGAAACGGTCAGGAAGAACAGGGGCAGGAGTATTCCGGAAATAAAGGAGATACTGGAGGAAGAAGCTTTACGGATATACCGGGAGGACATAGATACGTGCCATGCAATAGGTATAAACGGGGCCGCTTTGCTGAAAGAAGGAATGTCCGTCCTTACACACTGCAATGCAGGGCGCCTGGCAACGGCAAAATACGGGACTGCTCTTGCTCCGGTCTACACAGCCCTGGAGCAGGGCATCCATGTGAGAGTTTATGCAGACGAAACGAGACCGCTCCTGCAGGGCGCAAGGCTTACCGCATATGAACTGATGGATGCAGGGGTCGATGTTACTCTTATAGCGGATAATATGGCAGCTTACCTGATGAAGCAGGGCAAAATCGACATCGTGATCGTAGGCTGTGACCGGGTGGCAGCCAACGGCGATACCGCGAACAAAATCGGTACGTATGGGCTGGCTGTACTCGCAAAGGCGCATAATATTCCTTTTTACGTTGCGGCGCCCACATCATCGGTCGATTTGCGCACTCCGTCGGGAAACGAGATCGTGATTGAAGAGCGCAGTCCCGAGGAAATAACCATGGGATTCGGAAGGCAGACTGCGCCGGACGGGGTCAAAGTATATAACCCTGCATTTGACGTGACTGATCATGAGCTTATTACAGGATTTATTACAGAGAAGGGCATTATCGGGCCGCCTTACGACGAACATTTAAAGGCACTGGAATATCAGGCCGTTCCTTCTTAAGGCACCTGCCTACTGCCTGTACTCAAACACCTTTTTATTGCCTGTTTTTGGCACCTCCATGGGATAATCGCCTGTAAAGCAGGCCAGGCAAAGCTGCTCTGCCGGCTTCCCTACCGATCTGACGAGGCCGTCAACGCTTAGATAGCCAAGGCTGTCAGCGCCTATTTCCTCAGCGATCTGCTCCGGGGTTTTCCTTGCCCCTATCAGCTGCTCCCTGTCCGGCGTATCTATGCCGAAATAACAACTATGGGTGACCGGCGGCGAACTGATCCTGAGATGTACCTCCCTGGCTCCCGCCATTTTCAGGCTGTTGACTATCTGTCTGCTGGTTGTCCCCCTGACGATGGAATCGTCGATCATGACGATCCTCTTGCCGGAGACATTGTATCTCAGGGGGTTCAGCTTGAGCCTGACAGCCGTTTCCCTGAGCTCCTGCTCCGGCTGGATGAACGTCCTGCCTACGTACCTGTTTTTTATCAGCCCTTCCCCGAAAGGAATACCCGAAGCTTCCGCATAGCCGACGGCGGCAGGAATGGAGGTGTCCGGGACTGCAATTACCAGGTCCGCCTCCACAGGATGTTCTTCCGCCAATATCCTTCCCGCATTTTTACGGGCCTCATAAACGCTTGTGCCGTCCATTACACTGTCCGGGCGGGCAAAGTAGATATATTCGAATATGCAGGAGGCTCTCCTGCATTTTGACTGCACACGCTTTGACCTGAGACCGTCCTTGTCTATGACAATGATTTCTCCCGGCTCCACATCCCTGACAAACTCTGCCCCTATGATATCAAGGGCACAGCTTTCAGAGGCCAGGACACAGCCGTCCTCTGTTTTTCCAAGGCAAAGCGGCCTTAGGCCGTAGGGATCCCTGATGCCGATCAGGGAATCTTCCGTCATTACCACAAGGGTATACGCGCCCCTGACCATTTCCATGGTCTGCTCGATAGCATTTACGATGCCTTCGCTGCTGAAACGGGCAATAAGGTTTACGATGACCTCGGAATCTATTGTCGTCTGGAAGACCACGCCGTTTTCCTCCAGGCAGTCCCTCAGTTCGGCAGCGTTGACCAGGTTTCCGTTGTGGGCAAGGGTTATGCTGCCGCCGCGGTATCTGACTGCCAGGGGCTGCGCATTGGTAACTTTGCTGTCTCCCGTTGTGGAATATCTCACATGTCCTATACCTATATTCCCCTTGAGCCCCTTTAATTTCTCTTCATTAAAGGCCTCATGCACCAGCCCCATCTCTTTATGGAAATGCGTCCGGTGGCCGTCAGTGGTGGCTATTCCCGCGCTTTCCTGCCCCCTGTGCTGCAGGGCATACAGGCAATAGTACAGGGATTTGGCCACATCCCTGGATGTATCGAAGTTGAAAATCCCTACGATCCCGCACTCTTCCCTTAATTTATCCATGCCTGCCGCTCCG
The DNA here is from genome assembly GCA_035361135.1 of Clostridiales bacterium. GTDB lineage: Bacteria > Bacillota > Clostridia > Acetivibrionales > DTU013 > DTU013. The sequence goes on from DAOSCC010000150.1 coordinate 5,080, forward strand.
TTGACGCTTAGTGGTCCATCACCGCGCAAAGGTTTTCCGGTTCTTAATTCATAAGGCATCCGAAGGCTCCTCTCCACGCCTCTTTCATATCTTTTACATTCAAAGCTATGACATTTTTATCGTTGATATCGATTACAAGCTCCTTGCCCGCGACCTTGCCCAGTACCCGGTAAGGCACTTCCCGCTGTACCATTGCCTGTTCAAGCTCTGCCAGCGCTTCCGGGCTGCAGGAGACCACAAACCTTGACTGGCTTTCAGAGAACAGTACGGCATCCGTACGAAGCTGGGATTCCAACTTTACCTTTACACCCAATTCTTTTTCCATGCAGCATTCCGCCAGGGCTATGGCCAAACCGCCGTCGCTTACGTCATGGGCGGATTTCAGGAGGCCTTTGTCAATAGCTGACAATATGAAGGCCTGCAGCTTTTTTTCAAGGCCGAAGTTCAGCCTCGGTACCGTGCCCTTCTCAAGCCCGTGGATCCTCGAGAGGTACTCGCTGCCGCCAAGCTCATTCCTGGTCTCCCCAAGAAGTATGACGATATCTCCTTCATCCTTGAAATGCATTGTACAGTGCTTGTCAATGTCTTCTATGAGGCCCACCATGCCGATGATGGGGGTCGGGTAAATGGCCTGCGTCTCGGCTTCGTTGTAGAAGCTGACGTTTACGCTTATTACCTGCGTGTCCAGTTCCCTGCATGCTTCGCCGATACCTATTACCGCTTCCCTGAACTGCCAGAACCGGTCGGGCTTTTCCGGGCTGCCGAAGTTGAGCCCGTCGGTGACGGCCAGCGGTATCGCTCCGCTGCATACGAGGTTCCTCGCGGCTTCTGTCACTGCTATGGCGCTTCCCGCCCTCGG
>DAOSCC010000151.1:0-5850 GCA_035361135.1 Clostridiales bacterium
GCCGGTAGTATTAAGAATCAACTAATAGCCTAAGCAAACCGATAACGGTATTGGGAAATTACCAAAGAGAGGTACATATGGATATACTTTATCAGGATTTTTTGAAAAATACCTTTGGGATAGACGAAAGTATTGCCAGACTGGCCCAGAGTGTTGAACATGAAGTCAGGGATATCTTCGGAGAAATAGAATCCGTCAGGGAAGCAAACCAGTATAAGGTCATAGCAGCCATGCAGGAGCACAACCTCAGCGACTCGCATTTTGGCGGAACGACAGGCTATGGCTATAATGACAGGGGCAGGGAAGTGCTCGACAGCGTATACGCGTCCGTATTCGGCGCAGAAGATGCGCTGGTCAGGCATCAGATCGTGTCAGGCACCCAGGCAATATCGATATGCCTTTACGGCAACCTGAGGCCTGGTGATGAACTCCTTTCCATTACGGGAAAACCATATGACACATTGGAGGAAGTAATAGGCATCAGGGGCGAAGGCGCCGGATCCCTGAAAGATTTTGGGATAACATACCGGCAGCTGGACCTGCTGGAAGACGGAAGCATAGATATGGACAATATCAAAACGGTTATGGGACCGCGGACGAAAATGGTACTTATCCAGCGCTCCAGGGGCTATGAATGGAGAACGTCGATAAAGACCGGGGATATAAAAAAAGCTGCCGAGGCAGTAAAGAAAATAAACAAAGATACGATCGTAATGGTGGACAATTGCTACGGTGAATTCACTGAAACAGAGGAGCCTACACAGACCGGCGCCGATCTTGTGGCAGGCTCGCTGATAAAGAACCCGGGAGGCGGGCTTGTACCGGCCGGCGGATATATAGCGGGCAGAAAGGAACTGGTGCGGAACGCCGCCTTCAGGCTGACCACACCGGGACTTGGCAAAGAAGTAGGGGCGACGCTGGGGAACAACAGGCTCATGTTCCAGGGGCTGTTCATGGCGCCGCATACGGTGGCGGAGAGCCTCAAAGGAGCAGTATTTACAGCTGCGCTGATGCAGAAACTGGGCTTTGAGACTTCGCCAGGACCTGCTGAAAAAAGAAGCGACATCATACAGGCAATACGTTTCAATGATCCTGAAAGCATGATCGCATTCTGCCAGGGCATACAGAAGGGATCGCCCGTCGATGCGTTCGTAACTCCCGAACCATGGGAAATGCCTGGATATGACAGCAAGGTCATAATGGCCGCAGGCGCATTCATACAGGGATCATCCATAGAACTGAGCGCCGATGCGCCGCTCAAACCACCGTATATAGCATATATGCAGGGCGGACTGGTGTACGAGCATGTGAAGCTTGGCGTAATGACAGCTCTTAAATATATGAAGGAAAGAAACCTTGTAAGGTTTTAGATCGGATATGAGGAAGATATATACCGAAGATGAAGAGAAAAAAACGATAGAATTCCCGACCGGGAAAGCGTTAAGCCAGGAAGAGGCGGAATCCGGGAGGAAGAAAGCATTCAAAAGCATCACTGTGGGAACGTTCCTCATCCTGTTCACTGTTCTTTATGTCCCGTCTCTCCTCAACTGGGTCTCGGGGAATCATATAGCCCAGGATATAATAAGGAACGGCGTAATCGAGGAGTATGTCCAGGCACAGGCAGTCCTTATCAGGAACGAGGTGCTGCTCAAGCCGTCGTCCATCGACGGGATCTGTATCCCGGAAGTAACTGAGGGCGAGAAGGCAGCCGCATACAGTACGATAGCAAAGGTGATGGGCGATGAATCCAATGAACTGCTCAGGGAAATAGAAGACATAAATGCCAAAATCATAAAAGCCCGCATGGAACAGGCGGAAAAGACCGAGTTTTTTTCAGCGGACCTGGCAAGACTCGATGACGAGATAGGAAAGAAGGTAACGGAACTGATCGCTGCATGCAATTCCAGGAGCTTTGAGGAAATGGGCAGAAAAAGGTCGGAAATCCGCAGTATAGTAGAAAAAAAGGCCGAGATCGCGGCAGGCGATACGAAGGATGAATATATAAATACGCTGCAGAAGCAGAAGCGGACCATTCAGGGTATGATACAACAGAACACGGTCGAGGTCAGGACGAACACGTCAGGCATAGTTTCATATTGCATTGACGGATATGAGGATATATTGACGCCTGACAGGGTCAGGGATCTGACAGCGGCTGAACTGGACGGCATAAGGGAAAGATGCGCATCGCTCGCTGCTGATACGCGAAATGTAAAAAAGGATGTGCCCTTTGCCAAGGTAATAAAAGGCATAGATATGTATATGGCAGCGGACATCCCCGCAGTCAAAGCGAAGAAGCTGGAGGAAGGCGACAGTGTCAGGGTGCGGATCAGCAGTATGGGGTTCGAGACATCAGCGACGATAATGAGTATAGGTAATGCGGATAATGACAAGGTCGTCGTAATAGTCAGGATGAACAGAGGTCTTGACGTCTTATCAAGTAAAAGGGTGGTAGATGTCGATTTCATAACAAAAACCGAGGAAGGCCTGAAGGTACCGCTGAAATGCCTCAGGGATATTACCGCCGACGGTTCAAGGGGCAGGATAATGCTTGTGAAAAGCAATATCGCTGTCAGCAGGATTGTCGACATCGTATGCAGCGATGACGAGTATGCGATCATAAAGACGCCTGAAGGAGAATATGAAAGGACAGTGGACCTTTACAACATTTATCTGATAAATCCGGATAATATAGAAGAAGGTGAAATAATAATAAAATGACAGGGGATCGTGACATCATAATCAAAAATATCGATGAGCTCCGTTCAAGGGTGGCGGCGGCCGCGGCCAGGGCGGGACGGGACCCCGCCGGCATAAAGATAGTCGCCGTCACCAAAACAGTGGAGCCGGGACGTATAATGACGGCATACCAATGCGGAATAACCGATTTTGGTGAAAACAGGGTTCAGGAATTAGTGCAGAAGGCCGATATAATGAATGTAGAATGCAAATGGCACATGATCGGCCACCTTCAGACAAACAAGGTGAAATATATCATTGACAGGGTATGCATGATACATTCGCTGGACAGTATAGAACTGGCCTATGAGATCAACAGGCGGGCTGAGAAGGCCGGCAGGATCATGGATGTGCTCGTGCAGATCAATGTGGCCGGAGAAAGCACCAAGTATGGGATAGAGCCTGCATCTGCTCCCGACTTCGTGAAAGAAGTCAGCAGGATGGGAAATATCAGGATAAAAGGATTGATGACAATAGCGCCGCTGGTCTCCGATCCAGAAGAAGTAAGGTGGGTATTCAGGGGCCTGCGGCAATTGCTTATTGACATCGGAAAGGAAAATATTGATAATGTAAGTATGGAATACCTATCTATGGGGATGAGCAACGATTTTGAAGTCGCCATAGAAGAGGGAGCGAATATAATAAGACCGGGAACGGCGATTTTCGGAAAACGTAAGAGTTAGCGAAGGTTGTTACGGATGCCGGCTCAAAGGAGTGGGCCGGCCAACGAAAGAAAAACGGAGGGATATACTAATGGCAAAGCTTCTTAACAAAATGCTGAATCTGGTTGGCTGGGAAACCGAAGAGGAAGAAGAGGAATTCGAGGAAGAGGAAGTGGAAGAGAAGCATCAGCCTCCTCAGTACCTTCAGACCTTTACCAAAAAACCACAGGGCAGCAAAGTAGTAAATATCCATTCCAACAGTCAGTTCAAAGTCGTCATTATGCAGCCTGAATCATTTGATGACGCCAGGGAAGTCTGTGACCAACTGAAGAGCAAAAAGCCGGTCGTCGTCAATCTTGAGAGTCTCACGAAGGAAACAGCGCAGAGGGCCATCGATTTTCTCAGCGGTTCGGTGTATGCCCTGGATGGCGACATTCAGAAGATATCGTCAGGGATATACATGATCGCGCCGAGCAATGTGGATATCATGAGCAATTTCAGGGATGAACTCAGGACCAAAGCTACATTCCCATGGGTAAAATGATCTGTCTGCCGTTTTAGGTTTGGAGGCGTGTAATGAGGATTTTGCTGTACAGGCTGGCCAGGCTGTTATTTGACGCGGCGGAACTGATACTGCTGATGAGGGTCGTCATTTCATGGCTGCCTGTAAACAGGGACCACAAGCTCGTAATTTTGTTATACAGGATCACTGAGCCGGTTTTAATGCCCATAAGGTCGATGATCAGAAGGTCGTCTGCAGGGCAGCGGCTGTTTTTTGATTTTTCGCCACTGATAGCATTTATACTGCTTGCCATTTTGCGTAATATAGTTTTGCGGATCATATTATGATATTGTATGGACAAGGGGTGAGCATTCCGTGAATTATACACCTAATGACCTTCAGAACCTGACTTTCAAGAAGTCTTTCATGGGTTACAGCGAGGATATGGTGAATGATGTCCTCGACAAGATAATCGAGGATTATACCGCATATATAAGAGAAAACGTTGAGCTCAAGGACAAGCTTGCACTGCTCAACGAAGGCCTGCAGCACTACAAGACGATGGAGGAGCAGCTGCAGAACACGTTGCTTGTGGCGCAGCAAACCGGAGAAGAGATAAAGAAAAATGCCTATGAAAAGGCGGAGAACATCATCAGGGAAGCTGAATTGAGAGCACAGAAACTTATCAATGACGCGAACCAGGAAGTAGTCAAGATCAAGTTCGAATATGAGGAAGCGAGGAAGAAACTCCATCTGTTCAAATCCAAGTGCGAGATGCTGCTGATGTCGCAGCTGGAAATCCTCAGGCAGATGTTCGACGAAGAGGACGAAGAAAGCGAAGAAGAGTGAATTTGTTGACAGCAGGCCGGCATTATTGTATAATGCTTTTCAATATTCTGAATAACTGCAAATACTGTGATCGGAACGAGTAAAGGACCTGAACGCTTCCAGAGAGCGGACGGCTGGTGGGAGTCCGCAGCAACGGTTCTTGAAAATCATCCGGGAGTAGCTGTCGGAAAGCAGAGCCGGGATCAGGCCCGGCGCTTCGGAGCCTCGGGATCGGACTGCGAGTATGATAAGCCGGTTCACACCGTTATATGTGGAACGAGTGACTGCTGCAGAGTACCGGACAACGATGCCGGCATGTCTGCCTGTTATAGGCTGGTCCGGATACGGCAGCGGTAAATTGGGTGGTAACGCGTGAGATGTTATGCTCTCGTCCCTTTGCATGGGACGGGAGCTTTTTAGTTTAAAAGAGCTTTTTCTTAAAACAGGAACGTAATGTGATAGCGAGGAGGAAACCATGTATAAAAAGGTATCTACAGATCTCAACTTTGTCGAACGGGAAAAGGAAGTGCTAAGATACTGGAAGGAAAACAAAATATTCGAAAAGAGCCTTAAATTCAGGGAAGGCAATGAAACCTTCACATTCTATGACGGTCCGCCCACGGCAAACGGGAAGCCTCATATAGGCCACATCATCACCCGTACCATGAAGGACCTCTTCCCCAGGTACAAAAGCATGAAGGGCTATAATGTCCTCCGTAAGGCAGGGTGGGACACCCACGGGCTGCCTGTTGAACTGGAAGTGGAAAAGTCCCTCGGGATCAACGGAAAACCGCAGATCGAGGAGTATGGTGTAGAACCGTTCATACAGAAATGCAAGGAAAGCGTATGGAAGTATAAGCGCGAATGGGAAGAGATGAGCGAACGTGTCGGTTACTGGGCTGACATGGAGAACCCCTACATCACGTACAGCAACTCGTATATAGAATCCGTGTGGTGGGCGCTCAGACAGATCTGGGACAAGGGACTCCTGTACAAGGGGCATAAGATAGTGCCCTACTGTCCGCGCTGCGGGACATCGCTCTCGAGCCACGAGGTAGCGCAGGGATATAAGGATGTCAAAGAAGCGTCGATTTTCGTCAAATTCAAGGTCAAGGGCGA
>DAOSCC010000152.1:0-5835 GCA_035361135.1 Clostridiales bacterium
GTTTGAAAAGGCGATGGGATCACTGGAGGGAGTAACACTGGAATCGGTCGTGATAGCAAAGCGCACCGCATCCGCGCTGAAGAAGCGGATCGAAAAAGGTCTGGCATCCACTGCCGATTTTCCATTGCTGCTCCACATCGATGATATCATAAGCAACGGAGCGGTGGCGGACATCCCGTGGAAGAGCTTTGAGACGGAGGTATTTTGAGACAGGCTGCAGAACTGCCGGCCTGTTGCCGGCAAATCGCATGGTTATCAGACAACTTGGCAGCCGGATGCGTTTAACATATAGGCGGACATAGCAGGATATAATTCAGTAAATGACGTTATAAATGAAAAGGGGTGGTTCCATGAGCATGAGCTACAATTCCTATATCTATGGAAGATGGATCAAAATCGGCATAGCTGCGCTGGTGATCATCATACTGGCGGCAACTTCGATATCCACATATAACGGCCTTGTTGCCGCGGACCAGCAGGTCCAGAAGGCATGGAGCACAGTCGAGAGCATGATGCAGAGAAGAGCCGACGTGATCAACAACCAGGTCGAAACAGTGAAAGGCTATATGCAGCATGAGGAAAAGGTGATCAGTGAAATAGCGGCAGCCAGGGCGGTACTGTATGATAATTACTCGGATATCAACAGCAAGATCGCGGCCGATGAAAAGATTTCGGCAGCCGGAAGGCAGATCCTGGCTCTGGCCGAGAATTACCCCGAGCTGAAAGCCGGCGATCTGTTCGAAAACCTGCAGGTGGAGATCGAAGGTTCGGAGAACAGGGTGTCCGTAGCCAGGAAGGACTTTATAGATGCGGTCCAGGTATACAACACGAAAGTATCGAGATTCCCGGGGAATATTTTCGCAAGGCTGATGGGTTTTGAGAAAAAAGAGTATTTCAAGGCATCTCCCGGCGCCCAGGAAGCCCCGAAGGTCGATTTCGGGAGCTAAGTGCTGATCAGGAAGGCTTGTTGTTGGAAAGCGCAGGTATGAGATGAAGAAAAAGACGGCGGCTATCATTACAATTATAATAATTTCATTGTTGCTGGCGCCCGGCAGTTGTGCTGCAGGCGATTATCCGTCCGCGACCGGCGAGTTCTTCGTCAATGACTTTGCCGACGTCCTGGATCAGGATACGGAACGGAGCATCGTTCAGATCGGAATGGCGCTTGAAGAACTCACTACGGCGCAGGTGGTTGTCGTGACGATCGATACTCTTGACGGCCGGGATATCGACAGCTATGCCAACGAGTTGTTCAGGAAGTGGGGTATAGGGCAGAAGGATAAGAACAACGGCGTGCTGATCCTCGATGCCGTGCAGGACAGGATGCTCAGGATCGAAGTCGGCTACGGGCTCGAAGGCGCGCTGACAGATATCGAGACTGCAAAAATCAGAAAAGAATATATGAATCCGTATCTTTCACAGGGCGATTATGACAGCGGTTTACTGAAAGGATACATCGCAGTCGTCAACGAGGTCGCTGCAGAATACGGCATATCGATGGACGATATCAGCCAGAAGCTTCCGTCAGAAAGCCGGATGGATTATAACTTCTACAGCCAGTACCCGTCGGATGGCGGGCATAATGGCGGAGGCGACGGTTTTTTGCCGACTTTTGCGGTTATTGTCATGTTCCTGGCTGTCGACGGGATATTTTTCAGGTTCAGGATCACGGAGATGCTGTTGAGGATAGCTTTCTACGGCAGCCTTTTCGGCGGCAGACATCGGAGCCGCAGGAGGCGCGGCGGATGGGACGACGATGATTTCGGAGGCTTCGGCAGAGGCGGCTTTGGCGGTTTCGGGGGCGGAGGCCATGGAGGCGGCGGCTTCGGAGGCGGAAGCCACGGCGGCGGCGGGAGTTCCGGCGGCGGCGGCAGCAGCGGCAGTTACTGAAACGGCAGATACTTACAGAGAACGTAATGAAGCTCTGATACTGAAGCGGCAGTCATCGATACAGGGCGCACCGAAACGGCACATACGTCATATCGGAACATTTCGTGGGAAAATTCGTCAGATGGTTGTGTAATACGATGTATGGAGGGAACACTATGAAAAGGCTGTTCGCTTTATTTCTTGCTGCCGTGATCGTACTGGCCGGCACAGGCAGCTATAGCCAGGCCGACGTTGTACCCGAAGTTGCCATCTGGCTGGAAGGAGAGAAGATCGTATTCCCGGACGCGCAACCGATCCATACGGGCACGAGGGTGCTTGTCCCTGTGCGGGGCTTTTTCGAGAAGATCGGTGTGACAGTAGACTGGAATGCCGCAAACCGGATGGTCATTCTAAAGGATGGCAGCCGGGAAATAATGATGAAAGCTGACAGCAGAGCGGTTCTGAACAACGGAGCCGTGGAATATCTCGATTCCAGCGTTATTGTGAGGGGCGGCCGCGCTTTCATACCCATCAGGTACATATCCGAGAGTTTCGGCTATAAAGTTGAATGGGACGGAAAAACAAAAAGCGTATATGTGACCAAAGCGCCGGAAGATACGCAGGGCAAGACGGACGATGCGTCTGCGCTGCCAACGCTTGGTGATTTGGAGAGCTTTTATTATCTGCTGAAATATAACGGTTACATGGCGGACTACCTGGACATTTATGATTATTCTCCCGGCATACGGGTCTTACCGAAGCTTTCTGAAAGTGCTGCTTCCGAGACTTGGACGACCACTCCTGACCAGGCGGCGGACGCACCGGATGGCGCCGATTACTCCGGGACGAACGTCCAGGTGGAAGGTGTCGATGAAGGCGATGTTGTCAAGACAGACGGGAAATATATCTATCTTGCGGATGGCAGCGAACTTAAGATAATAAACGCAGACCCGCAGGACCTCCGCATCATCTCAAGGATCCCGTACAGAGGGAGCATAAGTGAGATCTATATCCACCAGGACAGGCTGGTCATTATCAGCGGCGATTCGCGGATCGAATGCAGAGCCCGTGACAGCAGGGAGCAGGCCCTCCTGGATAACTTGCTGGGACGCATTGGTATAAACAGCACTAATGTGAAGGTGTACGATGTGTCCGACAGGGCAAGACCCGTACTTGTAAGCGATAAGGATTACGAAGGCCGGTATCTCTCATCAAGGCTCACAGATGATGACCTGTACATCGTGACCAACTCCCGTGTAAGGTTTTTTGACTCCTATTTCACCGATAAAGTATCTGAGATACTGGCAACCAACGATAAAAACCGGTTTATTAAGTTAATGGGAGAGGATACCGCGCAGGCGAAATCTCTGCTCCAACTGGCAGGAGACAGGGACGGCGCAGAGCTTTTCGATGATCTGAGAAACCTGGTCGAAGAATATATAACTCCCAGGTCTGTCGATAATAAAACGGGCAAGACCAGGGTGATAAGCCTGAAAGATGTATACTGCTTCAGGGATATGGTACGCCCCAATTATATGATAACTGTCGGCCTGGACCTGGACAGCGGCCGGGAGGAAGTAAAGGCATACCTGGGAAGCTCCGGATCGATGTACGTATCCCAGGATCATCTATATGCGGCGGTGGCGGCATACGAATACAATGTTCTGAAAAGCAGGCTGGAAGGATACCCGTACTATGACTACCTGACGACCGTTTACAGGTTCGGCCTGGATGACGGCAGGATAGCGTATGAAGCGAAGGGAAAGGTCCCCGGGGAGATACTCAACCAGTTTTCAATGGATGAGTATAAAGGGATTTTCAGGATAGCGACCTCATCGAGGGAGACGTTCGGTTCGACAACCAACAATGTATACGCGCTGGATAAAGACATGAAGATAACCGGGAAGCTCGAAGGCATAGCTGAAGGCGAGAGAATCTTCAGCACGCGCTTCGCCGGTGAACGGATCTATATGGTGACCTTCCGCGAGATGGATCCGTTTTTCGTGATAGACGCCGCGGATCCTCAAAAACTGAAAGTTCTTGGCTATCTGAAGATCCCCGGGTTCAGCACATATATGCACATACTGGACAGGGACCATGTGCTCGGGTTCGGTTATGAGACCGAGGAAAGAGCCGGGTGGGGATTCGATACTACCGGTTTCAAGGTTTCGCTCTTCGATGTGTCGGATGTGGCGAACCCGGTGGAAGCCAAAAAGGAAGTGATCGGCAAAAAGGCAGAGTCGCCGCTTTCCACCGACCACAAGGCGCTGATGATATCGCCGGAAAAGGGAATAATGGGCTTTCCGGTCAATTATATAACCTCTGATTCCGATTATTTTGCCGGATACCATCTGTACAGCATTTCAAGAGGCGATTTCAAGCTTAAAGGCCGTGTGACGCATGTGCCTGACGGTACCCCGATGAATGGGATCAGGGAAGAAGATCTCATTTACAGGGGGCTCTATATAGGGAACAACCTCTATACCGTTTCCGACGGACAACTGCAGGTCCATGACCTTGCCACGCTGGATAAAAAAGGGAGCCTCAGCCTGAAGTAACGGCTGCAGAAAAAGCATGCATGTTAAGGCCGGGTGTTATGAGGGCATAAATGCCTGTTATATCAGCCCGGCCTCCAATCGTTTTACGCAGTTATTGCCGCGGCTCCGGCATGCAATGATTTGATTGGGCATACTGTTAGTGGTAGTATATAGCTGTGGATGGTTGCCACGTCATGTGTACCGGCAAAATGTGATCAGATGTGATCAGTACATTTGCAAGGGAGATGAAAATATGTCCGGTGTGGAAGTTTTGCGCAAATGGGTGGAGAAATGCAATAATATCGTTTTTTTCGGCGGAGCCGGCGTGTCCACTGAAAGCGGGATACCTGATTTCCGCAGCGTCGACGGGCTTTACAACCAGAAGTACAAATATCCTCCCGAGACGATCCTGAGCTATTCCTTTTTCATAAGGAACCAGGAAGAGTTTTATAAGTTTTACCGGGACAAGATGCTGTTCCTTGACGCCGAGCCCAACATCACCCATAAAAAGCTGGCGCAGCTGGAGGCCGAGGGAAAACTGAAGGCTGTCATCACGCAGAATATCGACGGCCTGCATCAGAAGGCCGGCAGCAGGAAAGTGCTGGAGCTTCATGGCTCTGTGCTGAGGAATTACTGCATGAGATGCGGCAAGTCATACGGCGTCGAAACGATAATCGAGGCGAAGGGTGTGCCGCGGTGCAGCTGCGGCGGCGTAATAAAGCCTGATGTCGTGCTGTACGAGGAAGGGCTTGACCAGGATGTGCTCAGCGAATCTGTCCGGCTCATAAGTGAGGCCGAGATGCTGATAGTCGGCGGGACATCGCTTTCGGTTTATCCTGCTGCCGGGCTTGTCCGGTATTACAGGGGAGATAAACTGGTCCTGGTAAACAAGTCTCCCACGCCATATGACCGGTACGCAGACCTGCTGCTGCAATGCGGCCTCGGGGAAGTGTTCTCAAAGATATAGCAAAGGCAGCCGTGTGAAAGGCAGATTACGCACACCAAGGGAATATGGCCGGCACATGCGGTTAAAAAATGTCATTATAATGCGGAAACAAGGTATAATTGTGACCAGATGCAAGATATACTGCAGGGGTGAAGGATGTACGACATAATCATCGTCGGAGGCGGGCCCGCCGGTTCGACGCTGGCCAGGCTGGCCGGAGACAGGCACAGGGTGCTGTTGCTGGAGAAGAGATCATTTGCGGAGGATATGAGTTTCGCAAGCCAGAAATGCTGCGGCGGATTGCTGGATCCCGATGCGCAGCGTATGCTTGCGAAATTCGGCCTTGGCATACCGAAAAATGTATTGATGAGCCCGCAGTTGTTTGCGGTCCGCACGATCGATATCAAAAACAGGATCGAGCGTTACTACCAGAGGCATTATATAAATATCGACAGGAGCGCATTCGATAAATGGCTCGAATCC